>NZ_JBDGML010000116.1:0-120969 GCF_057655195.1 Arthrobacter sp. Soil_N43 | reverse complement strand
TTCGGCGACGTCGCGTCCGGCCTCTACCTCAACCCGGAGCATACGGTTACAGATGCAGTCTCCGCCGCTGCCAGCGAGGACACCCTGGTGCTCAAGGCGTTCCTCACGGTTCACCCCTCGAGCATCTACGCCGTATGCGCGCCCGACAACCCGGTCGACGCCGACCACATCGCACCTGAACAGGTCACCCGCCTGCTGGAACAGCTGGCGGAAGAATTCCAATACGTCGTTGTAGACACTGCCCCCGGCTTGCCGGAGATAGGACTGGCTGCCATGGAAGCCTGCACTGATGTGGTTTGGGTCAGCGCCATGGACATTCCCAGCGTCCGCGGCCTCCGCTCCGGGCTGGACGTCCTCCGTCAGCTCGACATTCTGCCCGAGGGAAGGCACGTGGTCCTGAACATGGCTGACGCGAAATGCGGGCTCTCAGTCCAGGACGTCGAATCCACCATCGGCGCACCCGTCGATGTCAGCGTTCCGCGTTCCCGCGCCGTGGCATTCTCCACCAACCGGGGCATTCCGGTACTGCAGGAAGCCAAGAAGGATGCCGCAGTCAAAGGACTTAATCAACTGGTGGAGCGCTTCAGCCCCGCTGGGCAAGCAAAGGGCCAGCGGCGAAGCCACCGACGGGTGGTGGTCTAGATGAAGCTGTCCGAGCGGATCCAGATGGCTCAGGCGAAGTCCGAGACCACGCCTGCCCCGGCCAAGCCAGCGGCGCTGGCCGTTGCTTCTGCCGTGGGCACATCCTCCGCAGCCGCCGCCACGGTTCTCCGGTCGAGGGCCACCAGGAGCACAGCGGAACAGACGGACGCGCCCGGGCCGTCTGCTCCGCCGTCGGTCCGCCGTGAACCCGCGCGCCCAAAGTCTGCTGAGCAGCAGTCCGTAGCGAAGCCTTCACAGCCTCCTGCGGCACAGCACGAAGTCTTCAAGCCCAAGGCCCAGCAGCCGGTGGACGCCTTTGCAGCGCTCAAGCAGCGTGCCGCAAAGGCGCTCTTCGAACGAATGGGGGCCAGGTTTAACGACTCCTCCATCACGGAGAACGAACTTCGCAGCACGGCCAGAGAGGAGCTCATCCGGATCATCGACGCGGAACAGGTTCCGCTGACCGTGGACGAACGCTCCCGCTTGGTGCGCGACGTGGCCGACGACGTGCTGGGCTACGGTCCCCTGCAGCGGCTGCTGGACGATCCCGCGGTCACCGAAATCATGGTGAACCGGATGGACCAGATCTATGTGGAGCGCAAGGGCCAGCTGACGCTGACCGATTCCAGGTTCAGCTCGGAGGAGCACCTGCGCAAGGTCATTGAGCGCATCGTCTCGAAGGTGGGACGGCGGATCGACGAATCATCTCCCCTGGTTGACGCGCGTTTGGAGGACGGCTCCCGCGTCAACGCCGTGATTCCGCCGCTGGCCGTGGGCGGTTCCTCGCTGACCATCCGTAAGTTCAGCAAGGTCCCTCTCACAGTCCAGAACCTCATCGACTTCGGAACGCTCACTCCGGAAATGGCCGAACTCCTGAACGCCTGCGTCAAGGCCAAGCTGAACATCATCGTCTCCGGCGGCACCGGCACGGGCAAGACCACGCTGCTGAATGTCCTGTCCTCGTTCCTTCCTGCCAACGAGCGCATCGTGACCATCGAGGACGCCGTGGAGCTCCAAATCCAGCAGGAACACGTGGTGCGGCTGGAAAGCCGGCCGCCGAACACCGAGGGCAAGGGCGAGGTAACCATCCGCGAACTGCTCCGGAACTCACTGCGTATGCGCCCGGACCGGATCGTTGTGGGCGAGGTCCGTGGCGGGGAATCCCTTGACATGCTGCAGGCCATGAACACGGGCCACGACGGCTCGCTGTCCACCGTCCACTCCAACTCGCCCCGCGACGCCGTCGCCCGCCTGGAGACCCTGGTCCTGATGGCCGGGATGGATCTGCCCCTGCGGGCCATCCGCGAGCAGATCGCATCCGCCGTCAACCTGATCATCCAGATCTCCCGGCTCCGTGACGGCACCCGCCGCATCACCCACGTCACCGAGGTCCAGGGAATGGAAGGGGACATCGTCACCCTCCAGGATGCCTTCGTGTTCGATTACTCGGCGGGTGTTGACCAGCACGGACGCTTCCTCGGTTCCCCCATCCCCACGGGCATCCGGCCGCGGTTTATCGACCGCTTCGAAGACATGGGCATCCACGTTTCGGCGGGTGTCTTCGGCGCCCCTTTGGTCTCCAGCGGAAAGCACTGACGCTAATGGTCCTGACCCTAGGAATCATCCTCCTGATAGCCGCCATCGGCCTTGCCGGCGTGGCGGTGGTGATCCCCCGCACGCCCACGGTGCCTCTGGACCGCCGTCGGCCGTTCCGCACGGAACCAGACTCGCAGCTGACGCGCTTCGCCGGATCAGCCGTCCAAGGAATCGAGCGCTTCCTCGCCAAGCGGAATTTCCGCTTCTTCAACCGGGAAACCCTCGAAAACGCGGGGCTGCGCCTAAGCCAGGCAGACTTCCTGCTGCTGGTGATCATCGGCGCCTTCGTGGGCGCACTGGTGGGCCTGGTGGTTGCCGGACCCTTGCTGGCCATTCTCTTGGTGGTTGCGGCGCCTTTCGGAGGCCACCTTGTGCTCGGGATCCTCACTGGCAAGAGGCGGACCAAGTTTGGTGACCAGCTTGGCGATACCCTGCAGTTGCTCTCCGGCAGCCTCCGCGCGGGCCACAGTATCCTGCGGGCCATCGACGCGGCCGCCAATGAATCGCAAGCTCCGACTTCCGAGGAAATGCGCCGGGTCGTGTCCGAGACGAGTCTCGGCCGGGACCTGCTGGTCTCGCTCAACGACACTGCTGAGCGCATGCAGAACGAGGACTTCGTCTGGATCTCCCAGGCCATCCAGATCAACCGCGAAGTGGGCGGCAACCTGGCTGAAGTCCTGGACCAAGTGAACGAAACCATCCGCGAGCGCAACGAGATCAAAGGCCACATTAAGTCTCTCGCCGCAGAGGGGAAATTCTCCGCCTACATCCTCATGGCCCTTCCCATTGGAATCGTGGCCATGCTCATGGTGGTCAGCCCGGGTTACATGGACAAGATGGTTTCCACAGTCTTGGGCTGGATCATGATCGTTGCCTCGGTCATCCTGATGACCATCGGTGGTCTCTGGATGCGCAAAATCATCGACCTGAAGTTCTGAGGCGGCCATGGATCCCTTGATTCTCCTTTCGCTCCTCCTGGTCTGCGTGCCACTGGGCTACCTTGCCTGGACCTTGCTCTCCACCGACAAAAAAGGCCAAGCGGTTGCCCGCGACATCCTGTCCAGGGGCGCCCACCGGACCGAAGTGGAAAAAAAGGCCAGCACCGGCCTGCTGGAGAAGATCGGTCACCGCATCACCCCCTCCGGCTATGTGCAGAAACTCGATCGTCTGCTTTCCCTCGCCGGCCGCCCGGCAAACCTTCCGCTGGGACGGGTACTCGCCGCGAAACCCGCCCTGGGTCTGGTGGGTGGACTGGTAGGGCTATGGCTGAGTTCCATCGGAACGACGCCGATCATGAAGCTCGTCGGGATCTTCGTCCTCTTCCTTGGCTATTTCATTCCCGATCTGCTGCTCTACAGCAAAGGCATCGAGCGGCAGAAGGCCATGCAGCTGGAGCTCGCCAACACCCTGGACCAGATGCTCATTTCGGTGGAAGCGGGCCTTGGCTTCGAGGGTGCCATGGCCAGGGCGGGCGAGAACGGGAAAGGCCCGCTGGCAGAGGAACTGGTCCGGACCCTGCAGGACATGCAGGTGGGCCGCAGCCGCCGTGAGTCGTACCTGGCGCTGGCCGAGCGGACTAACATCCCCGAACTCCGGAGCTTCGTCCAGGCTGTAGTCCAGGCCGACACCTACGGCATCGCCATCAGCCGGGTCCTCCGTGTACAGGCCAAGGTGATGCGGGTAAAGCGGCGCCAGCGGGCCGAAGAGAAGGCCATGAAACTGCCCGTCATGATCCTCTTTCCGCTGCTGTTCTTCATCTTCCCGGTCCTGTTCATCGCCATCTTAGGACCCGCCGTCATCAACACCATCGAAACCTTCAGCGGCCAGTAGGGTCGGAATTCCGCACTTTTCTCGCGCACCACAAGGAACGCGCAGGGTTTGCACAGGATCCAAGTTGGATCAGGTTTTTCCCAAGGTCAGAAAGTAGCCTTAACACATGTCTAGTTCAGGGTCCGGCACAAGCGACGGCGGCGCCAGCGGCGTCTGCCTGCCTGGTCCCGGGGCTGCCGCGCAGGAGGAACCGGAACAGGCGGACGGGCTCCCAGTCCTCGATCTCACGGTCCTCCGCGAATTGGAGGAGGACATGGGCGGCAGCGGTGTGGCCCGCGCATTCGCCAAGGACTACATCGGCATCTGGGAGAAGCGGCTGGCGTACCTGCAGCAGTCAATCGCGGAGAACGACCCGGAACTCGCGATGGATGCGGTCCTGAGCCTGAAGAACTCCGCCTTCATGGTGGGTGGGTCGCGTCTCGCCAGCCTGGCCGTGGAATCGGAGCGTCTCATCAGGGCCGCTGACCTCCCTGCGGTGCGGGAGCTGTTGCCGGTCATTGCTCAGACGGGCGCGCAGACCGTAGCCGCGCTGAAGCGAAGCTACCTGCGGGGACACTAGGGAGTTCTCCTAATGCGTAGCGAGTGGCCAGTCCACGCCACTGCTCGAAGATTGAAGTTCCGTTCGACGTTCCGGCCCGTGTAGTCCCCTTGGTCAAAGATCACCCGCAAATCATGGGCACCCACAGCTTCAAAGGGGCATTAATGGATGAACGCTCTGGCATCACTATTGACTCGGTCAAGATCCGACGAGTCAACGCAGATGCGAGGTTCAGTCAGGGTTTCTTGTGTGTGCCCTCACCCGCCGGTCGCCAGCCGTCAACTCCTGACATCGACGGCGCGATCTCTGAGATCAGGATGCCTGACTACTCCGACCAGAGGTTCCACGCAGTTGAAGTGAGCCAGGGAACGGCAATCTACATCTTTCCCTTGAGCTCCCCCAACCATGCTCTCGAGGTGGCGGGAATGATTGCCGAAGCAGTTGCTGCAGTGGGCTTCACGGGAACTATCACGGCCTGCTCGGAGAAACTCGGGCCCAGGCCGCGGACAGGGCGCTACGCCTATAGCGCAGCCATCTGTGCTGTGGACGCCGCCGTGGACAACAGCATGACCCCGCTCCACTTTCGATCAGTCAAGAACAATTGGGACAGCTGGGCGGTCGAAAGCTCCACGTTCAAGGACATCGTTGATCTGCTCGCAGGGTGGGCCAAGACCCATACAACTGGAGCGATCCTCGCAGGGCTCCACTTCACGATGTCCCGATGCGAACCGCACCAGGTGGCGGAGGTCATCTCGCGCTGCTGTGAAGACATCGGGTGGGCGGAGCTTCTCTTCCCCACAGCTAGCGGTGACTCTTACGTCCGGTTCTCGGGTGAGGGGTGGATCCTGGCCGGCACCGAAATAAAGCCCGGGAAGGGCGACGCCTTAGAGCCGATGACGAGGTTGCTCAAAGACATGGCACCGCTTTACGACTATGCGGCCGTCGCCAAGGTTCATTTCGGGCTCGTCACCCCGGGGAGCGTGATGAGCCAGTGGGGGCTCCCCTTGCCCGACGATCCCGAACTGTCCGCTGACCACGCGGCGATGAGGAGTTCAGTGCCAGGCATCTTCGCCGTCCAGGTCCTCGGCCCGGGTCATGCCGACCTGCGGCCTGATGGTTTCTGGCAGGTCACACCATTCACGGCAGGACGACGGATGTTCACCGCGCCGAACCCCGATGACTGGTGGACATCGACTAAGCATTTTCCCGCAGTGGGTTTTGACGCCCTAATGGAAGCTAACAAAGCCCTCCTGTTCAAGTGGACCTGACGACCTAAGAAAGCTGTGCCAAGGCAGCTGGAGCGTGTCTCCTAAATCCTGGAGTGGTGGTCAGGGATGCTTGACGGGCGTCTCGTACGTACGGAATTCATGCCCACGCCTACTCCGCCCGCTTCGGCGCCAGCCGGTACCCCACACCGCGGACGGTCACGAGCCAGCGGGGGTTTTGCGGATCCTCATGGAGCTTTCGGCGCAGGTTTCCGATGTGGACCTCGACAGCCCGCTCGTCGGCCTCACTGATGTACGTGTCCTCGCCGTAGTATTCCCCACGGACCACCCGCACCAGATCAGCCCGCGTGCGCACGGCCCCGGTTCCCCTCAACAGCTCCTGCAGCAGGTCAAACTCGCTGCGGGTCAAGCCCAGCGGGGTGCCGCGAAGGGCGACAGTCCGGGTTTCCATGTCGAGCGCCAGGCCGTTGTGCTGCAGCACCTTGCCGCGGCGCACGGTGGTGGCGCCACCTGCACCACCGGCACCGACACCGGCCGACAGCACCGGGACATCAACGTCACCGGCCGTCCCCTGCCGCGGCCGGCGCATCATGGCCGTGATGCGGGCACGCAGCTCACGGGGCCTGAACGGCTTGGTGATGTAGTCGTCCGCGCCGCCCTGAAGCGCCGTGATCGTGTCCAGTTCCTCGTCCCTGCCCGTGAGCATGACGACGTAGGCGTCACTGAACTGTCGGATTCTTCGCAGGACCTCAAAACCGTCTATATCCGGAAGTCCCACGTCAAGCGTGATCACATTGACCCGCTGTTGACGGGCTACGTCAACACCATCACGTCCTGTGGCTGTTGAGTGCACCTCGAAGCCAGCCTGCTGAAGGACCGCATCAAGCAGATTGCGGACGTCGTCGTCATCCTCAATCACCACGGCCACGCCAAGATCGCCCACGACTACCCCATATCAGGTAAATCCACCGCATAGCCCAGCGCAGTGCGGTAAGCAGTACCAGATTACCTAGGCTACAACGTCATGGGGAGAGAAATCCGAAATTCTGCATATGTTTTGCAAGCAACACTCAAAAGCAGGTGGGGACTGCAGACGCAGGAGAATTGGTGTGCATAATGGCACCATGGGTGGGGACAAAATAATACGGTCTCACGTTTCGATAATCGACCCCAAGGGCGGGGGCTGCGCCCATGGGTGAACACGTGCTGGTCCGTGACACTGACCGCTTTTTCAGACGGCTTAAGCCGAGAGTCCAGGTGGCGCTTTGCCAGCTGCCGGTAACGCTCATTCTTGCTGCCATGGCCATTGCGGCGCCTGCGGTATGGCCCACGCTGATCGAGAATCCCGTCTTTATTGCATCCATAGTCCTGATGGGCGCCTTGTTCCTGGCGTGCTTCCTGGTTCCCTGGGAGCGCCTTCCCGTCAACGCCTACTTGGTAATCCCGATTCTTGACCTCCTGGTAATCGGTCTCGCACGCAACGGCGCCGTTCCGGCCGTGGCCGGCCTCGGAGTGCTGGCCATATTCCCGGTGATTTGGCTGTCGGCATCAGGCTCCTTCGTGAAGACCAGCATTGTGCTCAGTTTCATTGGGCCCCTGCTCATCGGGCTGCCTTCACTGGTGCAAAAGTTTCCCAGAATTTCACCTTCGGACATTGCCACTGCAACCCTCTTGCCCCTCATGATGCTGGCCGTCTCCCTGGCTATCCGGTTCGCCAGCGCCAATATCCGTGTGCAGCGACAACGGCTCGAAAAAAAGGATGCCGAACTCCGGGAACTGCTCATTCAAAGCAGGGCACGTGAAAGGCTTTTCAAAACCATCCTTGACACCATCGACGTCGGCATCGTCGCCGTCGACGCCAACGGCCATAAAGTGCTCGTCAACGATCAGCAAAAGGCGTTCCTGCAGGCCGCCTCTCCCGCAGGGGCAGCCGCGGAAATGCAGGAATCCGGGCAACTCATGTTCGGCCAGGACAAGGTCACACCGCTGCCCGAGGATAAGCGACCAATCCGCCGGGCCGTTGCGGGCGAAACCTTTGCGAACTATCTGGTGTGGCTCGGCCAGGGCAGCGCCCGGCGCGCCGTTTCCACGGCGGCCCGGATCATAAGGAACGACGACGGCGGGTTCAGCGGCGCCGTCGTCGTCTACAGCGACGTGACCGGGCTCGTTGAGGCGCTCTCCGCCAAGGAGGAACTGATTTCCAACGTCTCGCACGAATTCCGCAGCCCCCTCATGTCCGTGCTGGGCAACGTTGACCTGGTGCTGGACGAGGCTGAAGCCCTCTCACCGGCGGCAGTGCAAAGGCTGGAAGTGGTGCAGCGCAATGCCGAACGGCTCCTTTCATTGGTCTCGGATCTGCTCGTCTCAGCCTCCACGGTGCTGGCGGTCCACGCCCGGAGGACAGACCTGGCAAGCCTCATCGACACAACCATAGGATCAGCGCAGGCACAGGCCGACGCCTCCAATGTTTCCCTCAGCGTCGATACTCCGGCACCCCTCTGGGCCCATGCCGATCCGTTGCGCATCTCCCAGGCACTCGACAACCTGGTGTCCAATGCCATCAAGTACTCCCCGGACGGCGGTGCGGTGACGGTCCGCGCCCGCACGAGCGAGGACTGGGTGCAGTTGCAGGTCCAGGACACCGGAATGGGCATCAGCGAAGAGGAGACCTCCCGGATCTTCACGCGGTTCTTCCGCACCCAGGCTGCCCGGCAGGCGGCAATCCCCGGGGTGGGCCTGGGTCTCTCGATCACCAAGACCATTGTGGAACGGCACGGCGGGGCCATCACATGCGTGAGCAAGCCGGGGGCGGGAACCACGTTCACCCTGACCCTGCCGCGGGAACATTCCTAGAGAGCCTGGTCCGCGCCTAGTAGGCCCGGGCACGAATCCAGGAGCACCTAATCCAGCGGCAGTGTGACGTTCACGCACGTTCCTGCCGGGGACGAGTCGACCGTCATGTGGCCGCCTGCTGTTTCCACGGCGAGCCGCATGAGCCGCAGCCCCATCCCGGAATGCCTGCCCTGGGTTGCCGCCTCGGCGTCGAACCCTGCGCCGTCGTCGGTTACTTTGAGCTGCACCTCATGGCACAGGGCTGGGTGGCTGAGGCAGCCCAACCGAATCGTCACCGCCGAGGCGTTGGCGAATTTGTAGACGTTGCTGAGGAGCTCCTGGGCCGCCCGGTACAGAAGAGTGGCACACTTTCGGTCCACCTCCATCCCGTGGTGCGGAGCCTCCAAGTGAACCACGGTCCCGCGCTCGCGCAGCGGAAGGGTCAAGCGGTCAATCGCCCCCGCGACGCCAAGCGCATAGAAATCGACCGGATGCGTATCGGTAAGAACGCCACGGACTGCAACAACCTCGTCGCTTGATACTGATTTCATGATTCAACGGTGCGCCTGCGCCCTTGGCATTTTCTTAGGGTTTTCCCAGCCACTCCCCCGTTTGCAGGGGTGCTCTCCACCCCCGCCTTAGGTGAGGGTGTATCCCAGGCCGCGGACCGTCTTGAGCCACTTCGGCGACCGCGCGTCGTCCCCGAGTTTTCGCCGCAGGTTGCCGATATGGACTTCTATCACCCTGTCCGTGTCGACTTTCCGGGGGCGACCCGGACCCAGGTCCTCGAGCTGCAGGTGACGGGCCAGTTCCGCCTTTGTCACGACCCGCTTGCCCCGCTCCAGAATAATGAGGAGCAGGTCGAACTCTGTCTTGGTCAGCTCCAGCGTCCGGCCCGCCAGTTGCACAGAACGGGCGACGGCGTCGACCTCCAGGCCGTTGTGCTCCAGGCACCGTGTCACTGCTTCGGCAACGGTTTCAGAAAGTTCACGATATTCCGGCCGCAGTTGCCGCGGACGCCGCAGCATCCCGTCAACACGCACCCGGAGCTCCCGGGGCCGGAGAGGCGTGACCAGGTAGTCATCCGCCCCGGCATCAAAAGCCTGCACGGTCGCCCCCAGATCACTGCTGGCACTGACAAACAGCAGGTACGCATGGCTGAACTCGCGGATGCGCCGCGCCACCTCAAGGCCGTCCACGTCCGACAGCACGGCATTCAGAGTGACGGTATCCGGCTGCACGGCGCGGACCAGCGCCAGCCCGGCCTCGCCGTTGTCCGAGCAATGCACCTCGAACCCGGCCTCACCAAGAGTCGCGCACAGCAACGCGCAGACTTCCTGATCCTGCTCGATCACCACAGCAACGCGGCGGTCATTCATCCCTTACCCCCTGTAAGGACAACATGTCTCAACACTGCATCCCAGCCTACTAGCAGGCGGCCGGGAACTGAGGCAGGGCCCTCAGAACGGCGATTAATGTAGGGACTTACTCCCGTAGGGCGCGCGTCAGCTCGGCGCGTGCCAGCAGTTCGTCGTCCGACGGGTAGGCCACTTCCTCCAGCACCAGCGGATGGGGCGCCGCCAGCACGGAGCGGGCATCCCGCTTCCTGGCCAGCAGGCGTTCGTGCAGCCATCCCGGCGGCTCGAGCCCCTCCCCCACATACAGCGCCGAGCCCACGAGCGCACGCACCATGTTGTGGCAGAACGCGTCGGCCTGGACGGTGGCCACGATGACGCCGTCCGCGCCGCGCGTGAATTCGAAGCGCTGCAGTTCGCGGATGGTGGTGGAGCCCTCCCGCGGCTTGCAGTAGGAGAGGAAGTTCTGCAGCCCCAGCAGCTTCGAGGCCCCTTCGTTCAGGAGATCCACATCCAACGGTGACTTATGCCAAAGCGTGTCGTACCTGCCCAGCGGATCCCAGTGCGCCGGCCCGTCCGCGATGCGGTAGCTGTAGCGGCGCCACAACGCGGAAAAACGCGCGTCGAACCCCTCCGGCGCAATGGACACCTCGTGCACCACAATCGCGCCGGTCAGGTCCCCGAGCCCCCGGCTCAATGCGCCCCTCAGCCGACGCAAAAGCGCGACGGCGGGATCGAGTTCCGCGCCGCGGTTCAGTCCCAGCCACTCGGCTTCCGTCAGGTCGAGGTGGACCACCTGGCCGCGGGCGTGGACGCCGGCGTCCGTCCGCCCCGCGACGGTCACCCTGACAGGCCGGCGGATCAGCAGCTCCAGCGCCGCCTCCAGGGTTCCCTGGACGGTGCGCAGCCCGGGCTGCACTGCCCACCCGCTGAAGGGACCGCCGTCGTACGCCAAATCAAGCCGGATACGCAAAAACCCGCCGCCCCCCAATACGGGGGCCGCGGGTTTTTGGTCGTTCATAGACTTAAGTCTATGCGAAGAAATCAGCGAATTACTTCGCGTCCTTCTCGTCAGCAGCAGCCTTCTCGTCAGCAGCTTCCTCAGCGGCCGGAGCCTCTTCGGTTGCAGCTTCAGCTTCCGCAGCTGCTTCGGTCTCGGCGACCTCTGCTTCCTCGGCGGGAGCTTCTTCGGCGGGTGCTTCCTCAGCAGCCGGGGCAGCCTTGTCTGCATCGCGCTTGGCGGCAGCAGTAGCCTCGGCTACAACAGCCTGCTTGGCGGAAACCGGCTCAAGAACCAGCTCGATGACAGCCATGGGAGCGTTGTCGCCCTTGCGGTTGCCGATCTTGGTGATGCGGGTGTAGCCGCCGTCGCGGTTCTCCACTGCCTGTGCAATGTCGGTAAACAGCTCGTGGACGATGCCCTTGTTGCTGATCAGGCCGAGTACGCGGCGGCGGGAAGCGAGGTCGCCGCGCTTGGCGAAGGTGACCAGGCGCTCTGCGTACGGCTTCAGGCGCTTGGCCTTGGTGACCGTAGTGGTGATCCGCTTGTGCTCGAACAGTGCTGCTGCCAGGTTCGCGAGCATAAGACGCTCGTGAGCCGGGCCGCCTCCGAGGCGCGGACCCTTAGTGGGGGTAGGCATAATTGTTTCTCCTCATATGGAAGCCGGTGGGCTGCGCACAACATGGTGCATCCAGCCCGCCAGCCAAGATCTGCTTGTTAGAGCTCGTCGTCGCTGAACGCGGCGTCGTCCTCTTCGATGGCTGCGGCGCGCGCGGCGAGGTCGAAGCCGGGAGGCGAGTCCTTGAGGGACAGTCCCAGTTCAACCAGCTTTGCCTTGACCTCGTCAATGGACTTCGCACCGAAGTTACGGATGTCCATCAGGTCAGCCTCGGAGCGGGCAACGAGTTCACCCACGGTGTGGATGCCCTCACGCTTGAGGCAGTTGTAGGAACGGACGGTGAGGTCCAGATCCTCGATCGGCAGAGCCATGTCTGCTGCCAGGGCAGCATCCGTCGGCGACGGGCCAATCTCGATACCTTCAGCTGCGGTGTTCAGCTCGCGGGCCAGACCGAAGAGTTCCACCAGGGTGGTACCTGCGGAAGCAACGGCATCGCGCGGGGCGATGGCCTGCTTGGTCTCGACGTCGACAATGAGCTTGTCGAAGTCGGTGCGCTGCTCAACACGGGTGGCTTCCACGCGGAAAGTAACCTTCAGCACCGGCGAGTAGATGGAGTCGACCGGGATACGGCCGATCTCTGCGTCGCCGGACTTGTTCTGAGCTGCCGAAACGTAGCCGCGGCCGCGCTCGATGGTCAGTTCGAGTTCGAACTTGCCCTTCGAGTTCAGCGTGGCAATGTGCAGATCCGGGTTGTGGAATTCGACGCCGGCCGGCGGAGCGATGTCCGCGGCGGTGACGACTCCGGGTCCCTGCTTGCGCAGGTAAGCAACAACCGGCTCGTCGTGCTCGGAGGAAACCGACAGGTTCTTGATGTTCAGGATGATCTCGGTGACATCTTCCTTGACACCCGGAACCGTGGTGAACTCGTGCAGCACGCCATCGATCCGGATGCTGGTTACAGCGGCACCGGGGATGGAGGAGAGCAGGGTACGGCGGAGGGAGTTTCCGAGGGTGTATCCGAAGCCCGGCTCCAGCGGTTCAATGATGAAACGGGAGCGGTTATCGGAGACGACCTCTTCGGAGAGGGTGGGGCGCTGTGCAATGAGCACTTAGGTTTCCTTTCGGCGAGCATCCGCTATATGACGCAACACAGGTGGTGGAAAATCGGTCTGAAGTCTTAACGCGCTGGGCTTGCCCGGACCCGGTAAGGGTCCGGGCAAGCTCCGGGCAGCGGAAAAGCTTAGACGCGGCGGCGCTTCGGGGGACGGCAGCCGTTGTGCGCGGCGGGGGTGACGTCCTGGATGGAGCCGACCTCGAGGCCAGCGGCCTGCAGCGAACGGATGGCGGTCTCGCGTCCGGATCCCGGTCCCTTGACGAACACGTCAACCTTCTTCAGGCCGTGCTCCTGTGCACGCTTGGCAGCAGCTTCGGCAGCCATCTGTGCAGCGAACGGGGTGGACTTGCGTGAGCCCTTGAATCCAACCTCACCGGCGGAAGCCCAGGAGATGACAGCACCGGACGGGTCCGTGATGGACACGATGGTGTTGTTAAAGGTGCTCTTGATGTGCGCCTGGCCAAGCGCGATATTCTTCTTGTCCTTCTTACGCGGCTTGCGAACCGCGCCACGAGTCTTCGGGGGCATTATTTCTCCTACAGAAAGTTATTGGGGAAAGCTCCGTTAATCCCGGCGGGGATTTTAACGGGCCTTCTTCTTGCCGGCGACGGTACGCTTCGGGCCCTTGCGGGTACGGGCGTTGGTCTTCGTACGCTGTCCGCGTACGGGCAGGCCCTTGCGGTGACGCAGGCCTTCGTAGCTGCCGATTTCAACCTTGCGGCGGATATCTGCGGCCACTTCGCGGCGAAGGTCACCCTCAACCTTGTAGTTGCCTTCAATGTAGTCACGCAGCTGGACCAGTTCGGCGTCGCTGAGGTCCTTTACGCGGACGTCAGCGCTGATGCCGGTGGCAGCCAGGGTTTCGTGTGCACGGGTCTTGCCCACGCCGTAGATGTAAGTAAGCGCAATTTCCAGCCGCTTTTCGCGGGGAATGTCTACGCCAGCGAGACGAGCCATAGTGGCAGTACTCCTTGAATAAACCGGAGGTCGTAGGCAGTACACCCGCACGTTCAGTGCGGCCCCAGCCTCCGACCGGGGGTTAGCTGTCCGGACTCTTTAGAGCTCAATGTTCCAGTTCAGCTTGTGCTGCCTTTTATTTACTTGCGTGGGTTAGCAACCCAGGGATTCCCGGAAGGGAATTAGCCCTGGCGCTGCTTGTGGCGCGGGTTCTCGCAGATCACCATGACCCGGCCATTACGGCGGATCACTTTGCACTTTTCGCAGATCTGCTTGACGCTCGGCTTGACCTTCATGGCGTTCCTTTGCGTGATAGCAGTTGGTCCGATGGACCGGCCTTCGGCAGTTGCTCTGGCCGCCCAACGTTTACTTGTAGCGGTAGACGATACGACCACGTGTCAGGTCGTAAGGGCTCAGCTCCACCACTACCCGGTCCTCAGGGAGAATCCTGATGTAGTGCTGACGCATTTTTCCAGAGATGTGTGCCAGAACGACGTGCTTGTTGGTGAGCTCAACACGAAACATCGCGTTGGGCAGCGCCTCAGTCACTACGCCCTCGATCTCTATGACCCCGTCCTTCTTGGCCATATCCTCCGCTAACTGTTGTTTGCCTCAGCCCACCGGATTGCACCGGGCATGACTGCGGACGTTTTTTTGATTTGATTGATCGTCGCCAGCCGGCCGCAAATGGGCGTGGCAGGGCAGACAACCAACAAGCAACACTACGGCATTTGCTCCGGAATGTTAAATCCAGCCATGGTAGCGCACAATGCCGCCGCGCGCATCAAAATCTGTACGCCGCAAAGGTTCCCGCCGCAGTTGTCACGGCTTCCGCGCTGCGGATCCCGTCCAGGATCGCCAAGCGAACGACGTCGGCTGCCGCGCTCTGCAGGGTGATGAGGCTCACCTGCCGGGCAGTCTCCGTAGTCCGGTCCAGCTTCACGGCGCCCGTCGCCAGGCAGAAGACCGTGTCCCCGTCGGCCAGCGTGTGGCTCGGGTTCAGCGCCCTGGCGAGTCCCGCGTGGGCGGCCGATGCGGTCCGCTTGCACTCGGCAGCATCGAGGGCAGCGTTCGTGGCGACCACGACCAGGGTGGTGTTGAGGGGCGGTCGCTGATTGAGCTTGTCGAAATCAGTGCCCTCGGTTTCCGGGTCCCGCTGATTGAGCTTGTCGAAATCAGTGCCCTCGGTTTCGACAGGCTCAACCACCGGCGGCGGCCACGGCAGACCCAAGGCGTTCACTACTGCCAGGGCCCCGACTACCGCCCCGTTGTCTAAGGTGATGGAGGCTGTGCCCACTCCCCCTTTGAACTGGCCCCGTCCCAGGACCGCTCCGGTGCCGGCTCCCACATTGCCGCGTTCGACGTCGTGCCCGTCCTTCTGGGCCCCCGCGGCGGCAGCCGCCGCGTAGCCCATCCCGGCGTCGGGACGGGCGGAGAAGTCGCCGCCGCGGCCGAGGTCGAAGATGGCCGCGGCCGGGACGATCGGCACCACGCCGCCCGTGACCTCGAAGCCCCGCCCCTGCTCCTCGCACCAGCGCTGGGTGCCGTGCGCGGTGGCAAGCCCGTAGGCGCTTCCTCCGGTCAGCACCACGGCGTCCACCGTCGGGACCAGCGTCGTGGGATCGAGCGCATCGGTCTCGTGCGTGCCGGGGCCTCCACCGCGGACGTCCACCGAGCCCACGGTTCCCGGCGGCGGCAGGACCACCGTCACGCCGCTCAGCCATCCGCCGTCGGACTTTTGCCGGTGCCCGACCCGCAGGCCCGGCACAACAGTGATGGATCCTGTCGTCCCCGCTGTCCCAGTAGCTTCCATGACTCCCATTCTGCACCGTGGCGAGTCCCCGGACCGGGCGTGCCGACACAGATAAGTCCCCGTGACACGCAAAATCCCTGGCGACACCGGAATTCCGGTGTCGCCAGGGATTTTGCGTGTCCCCAAACTAAAGACGCGTCGTCAGGGAATCGGAACGGGAACCACGCCGAGCGGCGCAAGCTGGGCGGCACCGCCGTCGGGCGCTGAAAGCACCCAGATGCCCTTCTCATGGACGGCGACGGAGTGCTCCCACTGGCAGGACCGCTTGCCGTCGGTGGTGACCACGGTCCAGTCATCGTCCAGGACAGCGGTTTCGATGCTGCCCCGCACGAGCATCGGCTCGATCGCGAGGCAGAGGCCCGGACGGATCTTGGGACCGCGGTGGCTGGTGCGGTAGTTCAGCACATCCGGCGCCATGTGCATCTCGGAGCCGATGCCGTGGCCGACGTAGTCCTCGAGGATTCCCAGCGGCTTGCCCGGCACGGCGGAGACGTAGTCGTCCACTGCGCAGCCGATATCGCCCACGAATTTGCCGGTGGCCAGCGCAGCGATGCCCCGCCACATGGCAGCCTGCGTGACGTCCGAGAGACGCTGGTCCTCCGGGTCGGCCGTGCCCACGATGACCGTGCGCGCCGAATCCGAGTGCCAGCCGTCCACGATCGCGCCACCGTCGATCGAAATGATGTCACCGTCCTGCAGGACTCGGGATCCGGGGATCCCGTGCACCACTTCCTCATTCACGGAGGTGCAGATGCTGGCGGGGAACCCGTGGTAGCCCAGGAAGTTCGACTTTGCCCCTGCCTCCAGGAGCACGCCGGCGAACACGTCGTCGAGCTGCTTCGTGGTGACCCCGGGCGCAGCCGCGGCCACCGCAGCGTCCAGGGCGCGGCTCAGGACCAGCCCGGCCTCGTGCATGGTGCGCATCTGGGCGTTGGTCTTGTATTCAATCCGTGGCTGGCCGAATGCCATCTGCGGTTTTCCTCTCGGTGGTGCCCCCGCCGGCGGGGTGTGCCGTGGTGGGCTAAAAGCCGGAGGCCCCTCCCAATGAACCGGGAGGAGCCTCGTAGCGTGGTTACTGAATCAGGCTGCCTGAGCCTCTTTGATGGCCTGCATGACGCGGTCGGTGACTTCGTCGATGGCGCCGATGCCGTCCACCTGGGTCAGGATGCCGCGCTCGGCATACTTGGCCACAACGGCCTCGGTCTGCTCGTGGTACAGGTCCAGCCGGTGGCGGATGACGGCCTCATTGTCGTCGCTGCGGCCGGTTTCCTTCGCACGGCCCAGGAGCCGGGCAACGAGTTCCTCGTCGTCCGCGGTCAGCTGGAGGACGACGTCGAGCTTCTGGTCACCGTTGGCCAGGATCTCGTCGAGGTAGTCAACCTGCGCCGTGGTGCGCGGGTAGCCGTCCAGCAGGAAGCCGTCCTCGACGTCGTTCTCGCTGAGGCGGTCGCGGACCATCTTGTTGGTCACGCTGTCCGGCACAAAATCCCCGGCATCCATGTACTTCTTGGCCTCGACGCCCAGCGGGGTCTCGCCCCTGACGTTCGCCCGGAAGATGTCGCCGGTGGAGATCGCAACGACGCCGAGGCGCTCCGAGATGCGTTCCGCCTGCGTACCCTTGCCGGAACCCGGAGGTCCGATAATCAACATTCTGGTCATCGCAATAGCCCTTCGTAGTGACGCTGCTGTAGCTGCGCGTCAATTTGCTTGACGGTTTCCAGGCCAACGCCCACCATGATCAGGATCGAGGTGCCACCGAACGGGAAGTTCTGGTTTGCGTTGATCAGCACGAGCGCCACCAGCGGGATCAGCGCCACGAAGCCAAGGTAGATGGCCCCGGGAAGCGTGATCCGCGACAGGACGTACTGCAGGTAATCCGCGGTCGGCTTGCCGGCACGGATACCCGGAATGAAGCCGCCGTATTTCTTCATGTTGTCCGAGACCTCTTCAGGGTTGAAGGTGATCGCGACGTAGAAGTATGTAAAGAAAACGATCATGGCGAAGTAGAGCGCCATGTAGATGGGGTGGTCCCCGCGGGTCAGGTTGTTGTTGATCCACTCAACCCACGGCTGCACCGGCTGCCCCGGCTGCGGCTGGTTGAACTGGGAGATCAACGCCGGCAGGTAGAGCATGGAGGACGCGAAGATGACAGGGATGACACCGGCCATGTTCACCTTGATGGGAATGTAGGTGCTGGTGCCGCCCACCGTGCGGCGTCCGATCATCCGCTTGGCGTACTGCACCGGAATGCGGCGCTGTGACTGCTCCACGAAGACCACCAGGGCAACCGTCAGCAAGCCGATGGCGAGAACAAGGAAGAACGTGCCCGGTCCCTGCGAAGTCCAGATGGCGCCCAGGGAGGTGGGGAAGCCTGCTGCGATGGCGGTGAAGATCAGCAGCGACATGCCGTTGCCCACGCCCTTTTCAGTCACGAGCTCGCCCATCCACATGATGAGGCCTGTGCCGGCCGTCAGCGTGATGATGATCAGGATCGTGGTGATGACGCTGTTGTCCGGGATGATCGGCAGGTTGCAGCCGGGCAGCAGCTGCCCGGAGCGCGCGAGGGACACCAGCGTGGTGGCGTTCAGCAGGCCGAGGGCAATGGTGAGGTAACGCGTGTACTGCGTCAGCTTCGACTGCCCCGAGGCGCCTTCTTCATGCAGCTGTTGGAACCGGGGAATGACCACCCGGAGCAGCTGCACGATGATGCTTGCCGTGATGTACGGCATGATTCCCAGAGCAAAGATGGAGACCTGCAGCAATGCACCGCCGCTGAAAAGATTGACGAGCTGGTAGATCCCGCCCTGGGTCTGCCCGGTCGACAAGCATTGCTGGACATTCTGGTAGTTCACACCAGGCGAGGGGATGAAGGCTCCCAAGCGGAAGATTGTGATGATTCCCAGCGTGAACAACAACTTGCGTCGCAGATCAGGCGTTCGAAAAGCCCGGCCGAATGCGCTAAGCAAGCGTCCTCCTCAGAAATTAATAAGTCTTGTGATGCGGGTCAATAAACCCAACAACCGAGTCTAACGGTTGATTGCGCGATGCGAACAATCCGAAAGGGCCGGCGATGACGAAAAACTCCCGGCACGGGGGCCTCGGCCCCGCGTACCGGGAGTTTCAACGACGGGCATCAGCCCACCGTTCCCTGGAGGGATCTCCTAGAGAGCGGTGGTGCTTCCGCCTGCTGCAGCGATCTTTTCAGTGGCGCTGGCCGAGAATGCGTGGGCCGTGACGTCAACCTTGACGGTGATGTCGCCGGTGCCAAGCACCTTCACGGGCTGGTTCTTGCGAACGGCACCCTTTGCAACCAGGTCCTCCACGGTGACAGTGCCACCTTCCGGGAAGAGCTCGTTGAGACGGTCCAGGTTGACAACCTGGAACTCAACCCGGAACGGGTTCTTGAAGCCGCGCAGCTTCGGCAGGCGCATGTGCAGCGGCAGCTGGCCGCCGGCAAAGCCAGCCTTGATCTGGTAGCGGGCCTTCGTACCCTTGGTACCGCGACCGGCGGTCTTACCCTTGGAACCTTCACCACGACCAACGCGGGTCTTGGCGGTCTTGGCACCCGGGGCGGGACGCAGGTGGTGAACCTTCAGCGCGTTCTGCTTCTCAGCAGCGCCGCTCTGTGCCTTTTCAGCAGTGTTCTTCTCTGCCATTTACTTCGCCTCCTCTACCTTTACCAGGTGCGGAACCGTGTTGAGCATTCCAACAGTCACGGCGTCGGCGGTGCGGACAACGGTGTGTCCGATCCGCTTCAGGCCGAGGGACCGCAGGGTGTCGCGCTGGTTCTGCTTGCCGCCAATGGCGGACTTGATCTGAGTGATCTCCAACTGGACGTCGGAGGGAATCAGGTTCTTAGCCATTGCTAGACACCCGCCTTCTGGTTCAGCAGTGCGCGCACCAGTGCCGGCGGAGCGATCTCGTCCAGCGGCAGGCCACGGCGTGCTGCCACGGCTGCCGGCTCTTCGAGGCGCTTCAGGGCGTCAACAGTCGCGTGAACGATGTTGATGGCGTTCGAGGAACCGAGCGACTTGGAGAGGATGTCGTGGATACCCACGCACTCCAGTACTGCACGGACCGGGCCACCGGCGATAACACCGGTACCGGCGGAAGCCGGACGCAGCATTACGACGCCTGCGGCAGCTTCGCCCTGGACGCGGTGAGGGATGGTGCTGCCAACGCGGGGAACGCGGAAGAAGGACTTCTTGGCCTCTTCAACGCCCTTTGCGATTGCAGCGGGAACTTCCTTGGCCTTGCCGTAGCCGACGCCGACCATGCCGTTACCGTCACCAACGACGACGAGTGCGGTGAAGCTGAAGCGACGACCACCCTTGACGACCTTGGAAACGCGGTTGATGGTAACAACGCGCTCTACGAACTGGCTCTTCTCGGCTTCACGGCCGCCGTCGCGACCGCCACGGCCACCACGGTCGCCGCGGCCCTGGCCACGGTCGCCACGCTCGCCGCGACGGGCGCCACCACGGCGGTCGTCGGCAGCTGCGGGGGCAGTGGTCTCAGTGGCCTCAGCAGCTACGGCTTCAGGCGCCTTCTGATCTGCAGACACAGTGTCCTTTTCCTTGTTTGCTTCCGTCACAGTGACAGCCCACCTTCACGTGCACCGTCAGCGACGGCGGCGATCCGGCCGTGGTACTTGTTACCACCACGGTCGAAGACAACAGCTTCGATGCCGGCAGCCTTGGCGCGCTCGGCTACGAGCTCGCCAACGCGCTTGGCCTTGGCGGTCTTGTCGCCGTCGAATGCACGAAGGTCAGCTTCCAGTGTGGACGCGCTCGCTACGGTCAGGCCCTTGGTGTCGTCGACAACCTGGACGAATACGTGGCGTGCGGAGCGGTTGACGACCAGGCGAGGACGTGCAGCCGTTCCGGAGATGCGCTTGCGGATACGAAGCTGGCGGCGGCTGCGCGAAGCAGACTTGCTCTTGTTCGTACGCTTCTTGTTAATTGCGATGGCCATGGTTACTTACCAGCCTTTCCGACCTTGCGGCGGATGACTTCGCCGGCGTAGCGAATGCCCTTGCCCTTATAGGGGTCCGGCTTACGCAGCTTGCGAATGTTGGCAGCAACCTCGCCGACCTGCTGCTTGTTGATGCCTGAGACAGAGAGCTTGGTCGGCCCCTCTACTGCAAAGGTGATGCCGGCCGGTGCCGAAACGCTGACCGGGTGGCTGAAGCCGAGAGCGAACTCAAGGTCAGATCCCTTGGCCTGAACGCGGTAACCGGTACCGACGATTTCAAGCTTCTTCTCGTAGCCTGCGGTGACGCCCTGGATCATGTTGGAGATCAGGGTGCGGGTCAGGCCGTGGAGTGAACGGGAGGCGCGCTCGTCGTTCGGGCGGGCGACAGTCAGGGTGCCATCTTCCAGGGTGACCTCGATCGGGCTGGCCACAGTGTGGCTCAGCTCGCCTTTGGAACCCTTGACGCTGACGACAGAGCCGTCAACCTTGACCTCAACGCCGGCAGGAACGGTGATGGGGAGACGTCCAATACGTGACATTATTCTCTTCCTTTCCCGTTACCAGACGTAAGCGAGGACTTCGCCGCCCACGCCCTTCTTGCCGGCCTGCTTGTCAGTCAGGAGGCCGGAAGAGGTGGACAGGATTGCGACACCCAGGCCACCGAGCACGTGCGGCAGGTTGGTGGACTTTGCGTAAACGCGCAGTCCCGGCTTGGAAATACGACGAACACCGGCGATGGAACGCTCGCGGTTCGGACCGAACTTGAGCTCGAGAGTCAGCTTCTTGCCGACTTCAGCGTCTTCTTCTTTCCAGGAGGCGATGTAACCTTCAGCCTTCAGGATGTCGGCAACGCGTGCCTTGAGCTTGCTGTAAGGCATAGACACGGAATCGTGGTATGCCGAGTTTGCGTTGCGCAGACGCGTAAGCATATCTGCGACAGGATCTGTCATAGTCATTTGGGCTCTTGCCCTTCCTCGTAACGGTTTCCGCCGCGCTGTCCCTGGGGGATCAAAGCGGCCGGACCTTTTACGTAGCTAATTAAGCTTCGGTCTTGAACGGGAAACCAAGCGCCTTGAGCAGCGCGCGGCCTTCGTCGTCGGTCTTGGCGGTGGTCACAACCGTGATGTCCATACCGCGAACGCGGTCGATGGAATCCTGGTCGATCTCGTGGAACATAACCTGCTCGGTCAGACCGAAGGTGTAGTTGCCGTTGCCATCGAACTGCTTGCCGCTGAGGCCGCGGAAGTCACGGATACGCGGCAGAGCCAGCGTGACCAGACGGTCCACGAATTCCCACATGCGGTCGCCACGCAGGGTAGCGTGTGCACCGATGGGCATGCCTTCGCGCAGCTTGAACTGGGCGATCGACTTGCGGGCCTTGGTTACCTGCGGCTTCTGGCCGGTGATCAGGGTGAGGTCGCGGACAGCGCCGTCGATCAGCTTGGAGTCCTTGGCGGCATCTCCAACACCCATGTTCACAACAACCTTGACCAGGCGGGGAACCTGGTTAACGTTCTGGTACTTGAATTCATCCTGGAGCGTGCTCTTGATGGATTCTGCGTACTTGGTCTTCAGACGAGGAACGATCTTCGTTGCCGGAGTCTCGAGAGTCTCAGTCATTAGATGTCCTTCCCGGAGCTCTTGGCCACGCGTACGCGCACTTCGCGCTTCACGCCATTGCGCTCCACGGTCTCGGTGCGGAAGCCAACGCGCGTGGGCTTCTTGGTGGACGGGTCAACCAGGGCCACGTTGGAGATGTGGATCGGTGCCTCGACGACCTCGATGCCACCGGTCTTGGTGCCGCGCTGCGACTGACCGACCTTGGTGTGCTTGGTTACGCGGTTAATGCCTTCAACCAACACACGGTTGGTGTCCGGGAAGACGCGCAGAACTTTGCCCTGCTTGCCACGGTCGCCGCCGCGCTCAGCCTTGGCGCCAGTGATGACCTGAACCAGGTCACCCTTCTTGATCTTAGCCATGGACTAGAGCACCTCCGGAGCCAGAGAAACGATCTTCATGAACTTCTTGTCACGGAGTTCACGACCAACCGGTCCGAAGATACGGGTGCCGCGGGGGTCACCGTCGTTCTTCAGGATCACAGCTGCGTTCTCGTCAAACTTGATGTAGGAACCATCCGCACGGCGGCGTTCCTTCTTGGTACGGACGATGACAGCCTTGACGACATCGCCCTTCTTTACGTTGCCGCCCGGGATTGCGTCCTTGACGGTAGCGACGATGACGTCGCCGATGCCTGCGTAGCGACGGCCAGATCCACCGAGAACGCGAATGGTAAGGATTTCCTTAGCACCCGTGTTGTCGGCGACCTTGAGTCGCGACTCCTGCTGAATCACTATTTACTCCTTGCGTCGCGCCGGTTCTCAGACCGAAAATCTTCCTACGGAATGAGCCTTGCGGAACGGTTGATCGGGGTGTCTCTTGACCTGCCTGGATTTTGCCAGACCAGGCCTAAACGCCCGTGCCAAAAACATTTGCTTCCCAGGCGGATTTGGACGCAGTCCAAGCGCAAGGGGGCACTATGCCGTGGCACGATTGTTTACGAGGTTTGCTGACGGCACACAAAAGGCGCCATACAAACTCAAAATCTTAGCACAGTTCGCGCCCATCCCCATATCACAGCAGCCGGGGCTCCGCTAAAGCGGGTTCCCCGTTTAACGCGGAAAACCCCCGCTCCCAGAGGGAACGGGGGTTTCCGGCGCGCCGCGCCTGGAGAGGCGAAGCTGCAGGTGTTACTTGGCCTTTTCGAGGATCTCCACCAGGCGCCACCGCTTGGTAGCGGAGAGCGGGCGGGTCTCGGCGAGGAGCACGAGGTCGCCTATGCCGGCGGTGTTCTCTTCGTCGTGAGCCTTGATCTTCGAGGTGCGGCGGATGACCTTGCCGTAGAGGGCGTGCTTCACGCGGTCTTCAACCTGGACAACAATGGTCTTTTCCATCTTGTCCGAGACTACATAGCCGCGCTTCGTCTTACGGTAACCGCGCTCGCCAGCCGTAGCCGTTGCGGAAACAGTTTCCGTCACGTTCTCGTCCTTTTCACTCACTTGGCGTCCTCCTCAGTCTCAGCCTCGGCCGGCTTTTCAGCCTTCTCAGCCTTGGCTGCGGACTTCTTGGACTTCTTTTCTTCCTTGGCTTCCGCAACCGGTGCGGCAACCTCGGCACGAATGCCCAGCTCGCGCTCACGGAGAACGGTGTAGATGCGTGCGATGTCCTTCTTTACCGCGCGCAGACGACCGTGGTTCTCCAGCTGTCCGGTGGCGGACTGGAAACGCAGGTTGAACAGCTCTTCCTTGGACTTGCGGAGTTCTTCAACGAGACGCTCGTTGTCGAAACCGTCCAGCTGTGCGGGTGCGAGATCCTTCGACCCTACTGCCATTTCTATTCACCACCTTCGCGACGCACAATGCGTGCCTTCAACGGGAGCTTGTGGATTGCCAGGCGCAGGGCCTCGCGAGCTACCTCTTCATTGACACCGGAGAGTTCGAACAGAACCCGGCCCGGCTTGACGTTAGCGACCCACCATTCCGGAGAACCCTTACCGGAACCCATGCGGGTTTCGGCCGGCTTCTTCGTCAGCGGACGGTCCGGGTAGATATTGATCCAGACCTTACCGCCACGCTTGATGTGGCGGGTCATCGCGATACGGGCAGATTCGATCTGACGGTTCGTGACGTAAGCCGGGCTCAGTGCCTGGATACCGTACTCACCGAAGGAGACCTTGGTGCCGCCCGTAGCAGCGCCGGAACGACCCGGGTGGTGCTGCTTACGGTGCTTGACTCGACGTGGGATAAGCATTTAAGCCTGTCCTCCTTCTGCTGCCTGTGCCGGTGCGGCAGGAGCTGCCTCGGCTGCCGGAGCTGCAGCAGCAGGTGCTGCGTCGGCTGCCGGACGGTCGGTACGACGGCGGCGGTCACCACGGTCAGCGCCACCCGGGCGGCCCGGACGGTCGCCAGTGCGTCCGCGGGACGGAGCAGCAGCTGCCTGCTGAGCCAGTTCCTTGGAGGTGACGTCACCCTTGTAGATCCAGACCTTCACGCCGATGCGGCCGAAGGTGGTCTTGGCTTCGTAGAAGCCGTAGTCGATGTTCGCGCGGAGGGTGTGCAGGGGCACACGGCCTTCGCGGTAGAACTCCGAGCGGGACATTTCTGCGCCACCCAGACGGCCGGAGCACGCGATACGGATACCCTTGGCACCGGCACGCTGCGCGGACTGCATGGCCTTCTTCATCGCACGGCGGAAAGCCACACGGGAAGTCAGCTGCTCAGCAACGCCCTGGGCAACAAGCTGGGCTTCCATCTCGGGGTTCTTGACCTCGAGGATGTTCAGCTGAACCTGCTTGCCGGTGAGCTTTTCGAGCTCGCCGCGGATGCGGTCTGCTTCGGCGCCGCGGCGGCCGATAACGATGCCCGGACGTGCCGTGTGGATGTCCACGCGGACACGGTCGCGGGTGCGCTCGATCTCAACCTTGGCGATACCGGCGCGCTCCATGCCCGTGGACATGAGCTGGCGGATACGGATGTCTTCGCGAACGAAGTCCTTGTACCGCTGACCGGACTTGGTGCTGTCAGCGAACCAGTGCGATACGTGATCGGTGGTGATGCCGAGTCGGAACCCGTGCGGGTTTACTTTCTGTCCCACTTAGCGAGCCTCCTCTTTCTCCGGGGTAGCGACTACCACGGTGATGTGGCTGGTGCGCTTCTTGATCTGAAATGCACGACCCTGAGCACGCGGCTGGAACCGCTTCATGGTCGGGCCTTCATCAACAAACGCTTCGCTGATGATGAGGTCACCTTCGTCAAACGCAACGCCGTCGCGGTCCGCGAGGACCCGGGCGTTGGAGATTGCCGACTGAACTACCTTGAATACCGGCTCAGAAGCTGCCTGGGGGGCAAACTTCAGAATTGCCAGAGCCTCGTTCGCTTGCTTACCACGAACAAGGTTGACGACGCGCCGGGCCTTCATAGGCGTTACGCGGATGTGACGCGCAATTGCCTTGGCTTCCATTGCTTTCCTTCTCTCGTCTTTGACGTAAGTGCAGGCGCCTAGCGGCGCTTGCCCTTACGGTCGTCCTTGACATGGCCGCGGAATGTCCGCGTCGGAGCGAATTCGCCGAGCTTGTGCCCGACCATCGACTCGGTGACAAACACCGGGATGTGCTTGCGTCCGTCGTGCACGGCGATCGTGTGCCCGAGCATGTCGGGGATGATCATCGAGCGGCGGGACCAGGTCTTGATGACGTTCTTGGTGCCCTTTTCGTTTTCCCTGTCCACCTTCACAAAGAGGTGCTGGTCAACGAAAGGACCTTTTTTCAGGCTGCGTGGCATGTGTCCAGGCTCCTATCGCTTGTTCTTGCCAGTACGACGGCGACGAACAATAAGCTTGTCGCTCTCTTTGTTGGGGCGGCGGGTACGGCCTTCGGCCTTACCGTTCGGGTTGACCGGGTGACGTCCACCGGAGGTCTTACCTTCACCACCACCGTGCGGGTGATCGACCGGGTTCATGGCGACACCACGGACGGTCGGGCGAACGCCCTTCCACCGCATACGGCCGGCCTTACCCCAGTTGATGTTCGACTGCTCAGCGTTGCCGACCTCGCCGATGGTTGCGCGGCAGCGCACATCAACGTTGCGGATTTCGCCGGAGGGCAGACGCAGCTGGGCGAAACGGCCTTCCTTGGCGACGAGCTGAACAGAAGCTCCAGCGGAACGTGCCATCTTGGCGCCGCCACCCGGACGCAGTTCAACTGCGTGGATAACGGTACCTACGGGGATGTTGCGCAGGGGCAGGTTGTTGCCAGGCTTGATGTCAGCGTTGGCGCCGGCCTCCACGAAGTCACCCTGGGAGAGCTTGTTCGGGGCGATGATGTAACGCTTGGTGCCATCAACGTAGTGCAGGAGGGCGATGCGAGCCGTGCGGTTCGGATCGTACTCGATTTCGGCAACGCGGGCGTTGACGCCGTCCTTGTCGTGGCGACGGAAGTCGATCAGACGGTACTGACGCTTGTGTCCACCACCCTTGTGACGGGTCGTGATCTTACCGGTGTTGTTACGGCCACCCTTTTTGGGCAGCGGACGTACCAACGACTTTTCCGGCGTCGACCGCGTGATTTCGGTGAAGTCCGCTACGCTCGAGCCGCGACGGCCCGGGGTAGTCGGCTTGTATTTACGGATTCCCATAATTCATTTCCTCGTTAAAGTGGTCTCCGCTACGCGAGCGGACCGCCGAAGATGTCGATAGTGCCTTCTTTGAGGGTCACAATTGCACGCTTGGTGTTCTTGCGGGTACCCCATCCGAATTTGGTCCGCTTGCGCTTACCGGCACGGTTGATGGTGTTGATCGATTCGACCTTGACGGAGAAAATCTTCTCCACGGCCAGCTTGATCTCGGTCTTGTTCGAGCGGGGGTCCACCAGGAAGGTGTACTTGCCCTCGTCGATCAGGCCGTAGCTTTTTTCCGACACGACGGGTGCAAGCACGACGTCGCGGGGGTCTTTGATGGTGGCTGCGCTCACTTGGCATCCTCCTCGTTCTTTGCAGCCTTGTCAGCAACGAATGCTTCATAGGCAGCCTTGGTGAAGACTACGTCGTCAGAAACGAGAACGTCGTAGGTGTTCAGCTGGTCTGCGTACAGAACGTGAACTTCCTCGAGGTTGCGCACGGACAGTGCAGCAACATCGTTGGCGCGCTCAATGACAACGAGCAGGTTCTTGCGCTCGGAGACGCCGCGCAGCGTTGCCAGTGCTTCCTTGGAGGACGGCTTGTCGCCGGCAACCAGGTCAGCAACGACGTGGATGCGTCCGTTACGGGCGCGGTCAGACAGTGCGCCGCGGAGTGCAGCAGCAATCATCTTCTTGGGGGTGCGCTGGCTGTAGTCACGCGGGGTGGGACCGTGGACAACGCCACCACCGGTCATGTGAGGAGCACGGATCGAACCCTGACGGGCGCGGCCGGTACCCTTCTGCTTGAACGGCTTGCGGCCTGCACCGGAAACTTCGGCGCGGGTCTTGGTCTTGTGGGTACCCTGGCGAGCAGCAGCGAGCTGTGCAACGACGACCTGGTGCAGCAGCGGCACGTTGGTCTGAACGTCGAAGATCTCTGCAGGCAGGTCAACCTTGACAGTGTTAGCCATTGGACTAGGCTCCCTTCACGGCAGTGCGTACGAGTACGACCTGGCCGCGGGCGCCGGGGACGGCACCCTTGATCAGGAGCAGCGACTTCTCGACGTCAACCGCGTGAACGGTGAGGTTCAGCGTGGTGTGACGAACGGCGCCCATGCGGCCGGCCATTTTCATGCCCTTGAAGACGCGGCTCGGGGTGGATGCGCCACCGATTGAACCGGGCTTACGGTGGTTCTTGTGGGCACCGTGGGAAGCTCCAACGCCGTGGAAGCCGTGACGCTTCATAACACCGGCGAAGCCCTTACCCTTGGTGGTGCCGATGACGTCGATCTTCTGGCCGGCTTCGAAGAGCTCTACGGAAAGCTCCTGGCCCAGCTCGTAAGAGTCAGCATCTGCGGTGCGCAGTTCGACGACGTGGCGGCGAGGCGTGACGCCTGCCTTTTCAAAGTGACCAGCCAGCGGCTTGGTGACCTTGCGGGGATCGATCTGGCCGTAGCCGATCTGAACGGCGACGTAGCCATCAGTCTCTGCGTTGCGCAGCTGGGTGATGACGTTCGAGTCAGCCTGGACAACAGTGACGGGGATGAGCTTGTTGTTCTCGTCCCAGACCTGGGTCATGCCGAGCTTCGTGCCCAGCAGGCCCTTTACGTTACGGGTTGCGGTCATAGTCTCTCAGCACCTCCCTACAGCTTGATTTCGATGTTCACGTCGGCGGGCAGGTCGAGGCGCATAAGCGAGTCAACTGCCTTCGGCGTGGGGTCGATGATGTCGATCAGACGCTTGTGCGTGCGCATTTCAAAGTGCTCGCGGCTGTCCTTGTACTTGTGGGGAGAGCGGATAACGCAGTAAACGTTCTTCTCCGTCGGCAGCGGCACGGGGCCTACTACCGTTGCGCCTGCGCGCGTGACCGTCTCAACGATCTTCCGTGCTGAAACGTCAATGACCTCGTGGTCGTATGACTTCAGCCGGATGCGGATTTTTTGTCCCGCCATGTCGCCTGACTCTCTTTCAGTCTGTGCTTCCCCTGGTTGGGGCTGCCCTGTTCACTTACCGTTGTGTGGCTGCCGAAGCATTTGAAGTCTGAACTACCACCCGCCGCACAAGCTGAATCCGGATAAATCCGGGTTCCTCAACCTGCCGACGCAACCGACCCCCGCGGTCGGGCGTGTCGCACCTTCGAAGCGTGCGAGCCCGCAGTTCCATGGGGAGTGGGTTATGTTTGGACTTCGACCTGGACCCTGGCACCCGGCATTATCCGGATCGGGACGCGAAGAAGCGCTTGAACAACTCATCTAGTATGCCGGATTTTGCCCGGGGATGCGAATTAGCCCGCCGCGGCCCCGCTCGGCCCGTCGCCGCCCGGGATCATTGCCTTCGGAAATCTTCGAATGGATGATAGATGAATGGCCGTGCAGAATGCTGACGCCGTGAACAACTCCTCCGTGCAGGACCTCGCCGGGCGGCTCAGGCCCGGTTTCACCCTGGGCGTGGCAGCGGCGGCGTTCCAAATCGAAGGCGCCCTGGCTGCCGACGGCCGGGGCCCGTCAGGCTGGGACGCGTTCGCCGAAAAACCCGGCAAGATCCTGAACGGGCATTCCCCCGCGGTGGCCTGCGACCATTACAACCGGGTCCCGGAGGACATTGCCCTCATCCGGGAACTGGGGATCGACTCTTACCGCTTCTCGCTGTCCTGGCCGCGGATCCAGCCGGAC
Source organism: Arthrobacter sp. Soil_N43 (assembly GCF_057655195.1). Lineage (NCBI taxonomy): Bacteria > Bacillati > Actinomycetota > Actinomycetes > Micrococcales > Micrococcaceae > Arthrobacter > Arthrobacter sp. Soil_N43. The sequence goes on along the minus strand of NZ_JBDGML010000116.1, from coordinate 91,632 downwards.
GGCCGCGGTCCCTTCAACTCCCAGGGCCTGGATTTCTACGACAGGCTCATCGACCAGCTGCTCGCAGCGGGCATCTCCCCCATGGTGACGCTCTACCACTGGGACACACCGCTCCCCCTCGAACACAGCGGCGGCTGGATGAACCGCGCCACGGCGGAGCACTTCGCGGCGTACGCCGCGGCCGCCGGCAAACGGCTCGGCGACCGTGTGGCGCAGTGGGTCACGCTCAACGAGCCCGTCTCCGTGACGCTGAACGGCTATGCCCTCGGCGTTCACGCGCCCGGCAGGGATCTGCTGTTCAAGGCCCTGCCCTCGGTACATCACCAACTGCTGGCCCACGGGCTTGCTGTCCAGGCGCTGCGGGCTGCCGGTGTTGCCGGCGGCATCGGTGTGACCAACCTTCACTCGCCCGTGCGCCCGGCCTCGCGGAGGTTCACGGACCGCCTGCTGGCCAAAGTGTTTGACCTGGTCCTCAACAGGATTTACGCCGATCCCATCCTCCTGGGCCGCTATCCGAGGCCTCCCGTCGCTGCCCGCCCCTGGTTCAGGTACCTCACCAAGGCGTCCGACGACGACCTCCGCCTCATCAGCCAGCCCCTGGACTTCTACGGGGTGAACTACTACTACCCGGTGAAGGTGGCCACGGGGCGCGGTCCGGCGGAGAGTCCCGCGGGCAGGACCGAGACCATCACGCGCATGCCGTTCCATCTGGCGGCGTTCCCGGAATACGACACCACCGGGTTCGGCTGGCCGGTGGCACCCGAGCATCTGGGAATCCTGCTGCGTGAACTCAAGGACAGGTATGGGGCCGCCCTGCCTCCGCTGTACATCACGGAGAGCGGCGCAAGCTTCCCGGAGCCGGAGCACGTTGCCGGGCCGATCCCGGACGCCCGCCGCATCGACTATCTGGCGCACCACCTCCAACAGGCGATGGCGTCCACCGCGCCAGGCGGGATCGCGCACGACGTTGAGCTGCTGGGCTACTACGTCTGGACGCTGATGGACAACTTCGAATGGGCGGCCGGGTATTCACAGCGTTTCGGCCTGGTACACGTGGACTTTGACACGCTCAAGCGCACGCCCAAGACGTCGTTCTACTGGCTGCAGGCCCTCAGCCGCGCCCGGAAGGCACGCGCCTGAGGAACCCGCCGCTATTTGTTCTTGTTGGCCCGGTTGATGCGCTTGGCGCGGTCAATCTCATTGCGGAAATGCTTCTTGGCCCAGAAAACACCCGCCACAACGGCTGCAGCCACGATCAGGAAGATCAGAAATTCCATGATGTGCCCCCTCTCTTGGGGCAACGATATCAGGGCACGGCCGTGCCGCATTGACGGGCCCTGCTCAGTCCGTTCCGGCCGGCTTACCGCGGCTGAGCCTCCACATTGCCAGTGCGATAAGACCGGCTGCAATCAGGGCGAGCAGCACATAGGTGTACTGGCGCATGGCCCACATGATGCACAGTGCCACACCCGCCGCACCCCACCACACAAAAAGGCGTTCCCCGTAGCCCAGCCCCGCCACGATCAGCAGGGCGAAGCATGCCAGCACCCAGAGTTGCTGGGCACCATCGCCTCCGAGGATCACCAGAAGCCCGCCCAGCGAGAGCAGCCCAGCGGCCACGCCGACGTAAAGCTTGCCGGCAGCCTCATGACCGGACCGGTAGCGCAGCACGCCGAGGACCGCGGCCAGCACCACGTACCACTGGGCTGTCCAGAACGGGTCCGGCCAGAAGGAACCGGGCCAGAAGGGGTCGTCCCGGAACGGACCAGGCAGCCCGGGCTCGGCAAACAGCACGGCGCGCTGAACCGCGGCGGTCACCGCAAGGGACCCAAGCTCCGCGGCAGGCCTCCGCACCGCTGCCGGCACCTCGAGCCAGACGACGACGGCGGTCGTGGCCACCAACGCTGCGCCGGTCCATGACGTTGCGCTGTACAGCAAGCCAGTGAACCCCGCGGCCGCGAAACCCAGGACGGCTGCTCCCACCAGGGAGAGGTAGGGGATGTCGCTGTAGCGGCTGCCGGTCTCCGGCGGGCCGCCGGCCAACCGTCCCTGGCCCTGCAGGCGCAGCCTGCGGAGTCTGCCCGCCGCGTAGAGCGCCACAGACGCCGCACCGACCCCAGCCAGCCACGGCAAGTAGAAGCCCCACGGTCCTGGCACTTCTCCCAGCGCTTCTTCTGCCACCATTCCGGCCCCTGTCAGGGCCGCCAGGACTGCCGGCGGGTAGAAACCGGGCAACTGTTCAACGCGGGCAGCCGCGAAACAGGCCGCCGAAAGCGCGAGCACAGCCAGGCCGGATATCCATTCAGCGGACGCCGGGGCCAGCGCGGCCGATGCAGCGCCGAACGTGAGGGCAGCCGCCAGCCACAGCCAGCGGTCAACTCCCTCGCCTGGCCTGCGCCGCAGCACCAGCCCGCCTGCCGTGGCGGCCAGGGACAGGCCCAGCAAAGCCGAGGCGACGCCAGCAAAGGTCAACACGGGGGCTGCCAGGAGCACGGTACTCGAGGTGGGCGGGCGGAACGGCAGCAGGGGGCCCAACGCAATCACGGCGAAGGCGGCAGCGTAGACGGCCATGTAGACAGCTCCGCGGGCGGCAAATATCCGGCCCGCCGCCACCGCGGAAAGCATCAGCAGAAGCAGGGACAACAGCACCACCCAGCGGCCGCCGTCGTCCGCGGCAGGTCCCGTCCCGAACGGCTGGGCAAGATATACGAGCGGCAGCAGCGCCTGGCCGGCCAGGGTAATCCAGACTGCCGCCTGCTGGAACGGGACGTCCGTCATGCGGTGACGCATGGCCCAGCGGATGAAGTGCTGGGCGGCGAACACCAGAGCGAAGGCCACCGCAACGACGGTGGGTGAGGCCGAGACGTCGTAGCTCAGCACCACGGCCAGCGCCGCTGCCAGGATGCGGGCCGCTGCGAAGTACCAGCCCCTCCACAGACGCTCCTTCACGGCAACCACCATGGCCGCGCTGAAGACCGCGAAGATGCCCAGCAGAATTTCAACGGCAGGAAGGCTCTCCCCGCGCAACAGCAGCAGGAGGACGAAAGTTGCCGGGGCGAACACCGCCGACCATCGCTGCAGGCGGAGCAGGTAGCCGGCTGCTGCGGCACCCACCGAGAGGAGCACCAAGGTGAACGCGGCATGCGGCGGCAGGATCTCAGGTTCGAAACCCGACACACCCCCATCCACAGCCACAATGGCTGCCGCCTGCAGCACGAGAAGGACGGCGGCATCTGCCAAGTCGTGCCGCTTGGCCCTACCGCGGAGGGCCGCAAGCAACGGAATGGCCAGCTGAAGGAACAGCGCGACGGCGAGGACAGTGGCGGGGGCAAGCTCCTCCCCGCCCAGCAGCAGGGGGCCGGCGTCACGGTCGAGCTGGTGGAACAGGGTCAGCACCAGAGCCGTTGCGGCAGCACGGGCGAGCCACCAGTAGCACCGCCCGCGCGGCGTCCCGCCCGTCCGCACAGCCTGCGTTCCCCCGCCGGCAGCGTCCTTTCCGGCGCGGGCGGCCGTCAGTGCAAGGTAGCCCGTGGCGAGGGTCAGCGCCGCATTACCCAGCAGGAGTGCGAGGGTTTCGAAGGCCAGGGGCACGGCCGCCGCGGAGACCAGCAGCGGAACAGTCTCGTCGATGGAGAGGCGCCAACTGCCCTTGTCCTCCTGCCGCGGAAACAGCATCACGCCGACGGCCAGGGACGCCACGAGCTGGGTTCCGAGGGCAATGCCCCCAACGTGCTCCGCCTCCGGAAACAGTAACGACTCCTGCTCAATGAGCGCCAGCATTGTCATAGCTCCTACGCCTGCAGCGGTGAACAGCGCCAGACTCAGCCGCGGGGCCAGGGCACGGATGCCGCGGCGGAGCAGGACAGCCGTTAGCAGCTGCTGAAGGACCAGGACAAGGCACAGCGCCAGGAGTGCGGACTCGAAACGGGCGTCACTGTCACCGACGGCGGCCGCCGTCACAACCGGTGCCGCCAGAGTGAGTGCCAGACGGGCAGCGAGGACAAAATGAAGCCGCAGCGGCGCGGCGCCCTGGAGGGAACGCAGAATCCAGAAGGCCGCTCCGGTCACGAGCGCTCCTGCCAGCGTCCAGGCTCCCAGCGGGCCGGCCAGGAGAATGGCCATGCCCAGGGCTCCAGCCGGAGCCCACTCGGCAACTCCGTGCTGCCGTGCGGCCAACACCATGCCCGTCAGCAGGGCGATCCCCGTCAGGGCCGCCAGCGGCCACCCGTCAGCGGCACCCGCCGGGATCAGCAGGGGGTCCCAAGGCTCCAAGGCCGCAAAGGCAACGGTCACCAGCAGCTGACAAGCAAAGGTGGCGAGCACGTCCGCCTGCCACCGGCTGTGGCGTACGACGCCGGTGACCAGGTCCTGGAAGGGGCTCCTTCCCAAACCGTCGGCATGCAGGCCGGCTGCCAGTGCCTGGACGGCCAGCAGCACGGCCGCTGCGGCGAGGGCGGCACTCCCCCGGTTGGTCAGGTCCCATACCGCGACGGACGCTGCCACGGTCAGGCTTAGCCTGGCCGCGAGGAACTGCAGTGTCCGGGCCTGCGTCCCGGGTGCCAGCGACGTTACGGCGAAGTAGCAACCGCACATTGCCATGACGCGCGCATAGTCCCCCCGTCCGAGCACCAGCGGGACGATCGTGGCGGCGACTGCCACGGCAGGAACGATGAAGGGATGCAGCTGGGCCAGCGGCCTAAGATACAGCGGCGGCAGCCACCGAGGCTGCAGGATGGCAAGGACTGTGAAAGACGCTGCCACCCCGATGAGCGCTGTGAAGTACCAGACCAGCGCCCCGCCAAGGACCGCGACCCCGGAGCAGGCAGTGGTTGCGAGGAAGGAGAGAGACAGATAGACGAGGACCCGGCTCTCGAGACGGACGGCCGCTACGGCATAGGCCGCCGTCCCGACAGCCGAGGTGGCCAGCCAGGCAAGCGGCGCGTTCTGCAGGACAAGGGTGTCCATGGCCAGACCGGCCACCGGTATCAGCGCAAGCCCCGTTCCGGAGAAGGCCACGGCGGCTGGCTTTAGCCGCGGTGTCCGCCCGTGCAGGACCAGGCCCGCCAGATAGAAAAGCGCCGTGATGGTGCAGACACCCGCAAACCGCAACGGAGCGGGAAGCCCGGTGCCGATAAAGAGCGACCCCGCGGCCACGAGGAGCAGGCTGGCAACGTACAGCGTGACGTTGATGCTCTGCTGCTCGCGCTTGGCCCGTGCCCGCTCACGCTCGGCACGTCCCCGCTCACGCTCAGCACGAAGCTCGGCGTCTGTACGCGCAGGAACGGACGACGGATAGCTCGGAACGGCCGGCCCCGCCGAATCGAAGGGGCGCGGCTGCGGCGGCGCCTCCCGCCGGGGTGCCCACGCTGCGGGGCGGGTTGCCGGGTGTTCTGCGGGGCGGGTTGCCGGGCGTTCAGTAGCCGGTGCCGGGGTTACGGGAGCGGGAATCTCCGGAGCCCGGGGCGCCGCAGCCTTTGGCTGACCCGCACCTGCGGCATGGGCCAGCGCGTCCACCCAGCCCTGGAGGTGTCCGGCCCGGTAGCCGGCGCTGTATGCCTCATCGGTGGAGCTCCACATGCCGTCGCCTTCCGACTATTGCCGACGGCACCAGATCCCGGAGGCAATTAATCCAATGAATGGATTAAGAGTAGCAAGAAACAGCCCCGCTGCACTAGCAGCGGGGCTGTTTTAGAAGATCAGTCCGGCCCTCAGGCCTTCCGATCCATGATCAGCAAGTTACTACTTGATGATCTTGGTAACGCGTCCCGAACCAACGGTGCGGCCGCCTTCGCGGATAGCGAAGCCGAGGCCCTCTTCCATAGCGATCGGCTGGATGAGCGCAACGGTCATCTCAGTGTTGTCGCCGGGCATAACCATTTCCGTGCCTTCCGGCAGGGTGATAACGCCGGTGACGTCCGTCGTACGGAAGTAGAACTGCGGGCGGTAGTTCGAGTAGAACGGGTTGTGACGTCCGCCTTCGTCCTTGGAAAGGATGTAGACGTTGGCCTCGAAGTCGGTGTGCGGGGTGATGGAACCCGGCTTGACGACAACCTGGCCACGCTCTACGTCATCGCGCTTCAGACCGCGGAGCAGGAGGCCACAGTTCTCGCCGGCCCATGCTTCGTCGAGCTGCTTGTGGAACATCTCGATACCGGTAACCGTGGTCTTCTGGACCGGGCGGATGCCGACGATCTCGACCTCGGAGTTGATCGCGAGGGTTCCACGCTCGGCGCGGCCCGTAACAACGGTGCCACGGCCGGTGATCGTGAAGACGTCTTCGATCGGCATCAGGAACGGCTTGTCGCGGTCACGAACGGGGTCCGGAACGGACTCGTCCACAGCAGCCATCAGGTCCTCGACGGACTTGACCCACTCGGGGTCGCCTTCCAGGGCCTTCAGGCCGGAAACGCGGACGACCGGTGCTTCGTCGCCGTCGAAGCCCTGCGAGCTCAGGAGCTCACGAACTTCCATTTCGACGAGGTCAAGGAGTTCCTCGTCGTCAACCATGTCTGCCTTGTTCAGCGCGACCAGCAGGTAGGGAACGCCAACCTGGCGGGCAAGCAGAACGTGCTCGCGGGTCTGGGCCATCGGACCGTCAGTGGCGGCAACCACGAGGATTGCACCGTCCATCTGAGCAGCGCCGGTGATCATGTTCTTGATGTAGTCAGCGTGACCCGGAGCGTCTACGTGTGCGTAGTGGCGCTTTTCGGTCTGGTACTCAACGTGGGAGATGTTGATGGTAATGCCGCGCTGACGCTCTTCGGGTGCAGAGTCGATCGACGCGAAGTCACGCTTCTCGTTGAGAGTCGGGTACTTGTCGTACAGCACCTTGGAAATGGCGGCCGTCAACGTCGTCTTACCGTGGTCAACGTGACCAATGGTACCGATGTTAACGTGCGGCTTAGTCCGCTCGAACTTTGCCTTTGCCACAGGTTCCTCCTAGAACGTTTTTCAAATGACTTACCCTTCGACCGCGCTTGTCGCGGCAGAAACTCCAGTAAGTCTACTTGGGGGCTTTGGATTGGTGAAATTGCAGATTCAGGAACTAATACTAGTCCAGTCCCTAGAGCCTGTTCGCGCAGACGGCCGGCCCCGGCTTGACCGGGATGGCACTGACCGGAGGCTGGCCGTCTGCGCCAGGCGGGCTTCCGTTACCGGAAACGCGCCCGAGTTGTTCGCTTGAAACAGTCCGAAGACTATTCGCCGCGGGTCTTCTGGATGATCTCGTCGGCAACTGCCTTCGGGACCTCGGCGTAGCTGTTGAACGTCATGGAGTAAACAGCGCGGCCCTGGGTCTTCGAACGCAGGTCACCGATGTAGCCGAACATGCCGGACAGCGGGACGTGCGCGCGGACAACCTTGACGCCCTGGGCATCCTCCATGGACTGCATCTGGCCACGACGGGAGTTGAGGTCACCGATAACTTCACCCATGTATTCCTCAGGGGTGCGGACCTCAACATCCATCAGCGGTTCGAGCAGAACAGGGTTCGCCTTGCGTGCGGCTTCCTTGAAAGCCATACGGCCGGCGATCTTGAACGCCATTTCCGAGGAGTCAACATCGTGGTAGGCGCCGTCAACCAGCGTGGCCTTGATGCCGACAACCGGGTATCCGGCCAGGACGCCGTCGTTCAGTGCATCCTGGATACCGGCATCGACAGACGGGATGTATTCGCGCGGAACGCGGCCACCGGTGACCTTGTTCTCGAACTCGTACAGCTCGCCTCCAGCGGTGTCCAGCGGCTCGATCGCAATCTGGATCTTTGCGAACTGGCCGGAACCACCGGTCTGCTTCTTGTGCGTGTAGTCGTGACGCTCTACAGCGCGCTTGATGGTTTCGCGGTAAGCAACCTGCGGCTTGCCAACATTGGCCTCGACCTTGAATTCGCGGCGCATGCGGTCCACCAGGATGTCCAGGTGGAGCTCGCCCATGCCGGCGATGATGGTCTGGCCGGTGTCTTCGTTGAGGGAGACCTGGAAGGTCGGGTCCTCAGCGGAGAGCTTCTGGATGGCCGTGGAGAGCTTCTCCTGGTCACCCTTGGTGTTGGGCTCGATGGCAACCGAGATCACGGGCTCCGGGAAGCTCATGGACTCGAGGACGATCTGGTTGCTGGAGTCGCACAGGGTGTCACCCGTGGTGGTGTCCTTCAGACCGATGGCTGCGTAGATGTGGCCGGCGGTAGCGCCCTCAACAGGCATTTCCTTGTTGGCGTGCATCTGGAACAGCTTGCCGATGCGTTCCTTCTTGCCCTTGGTGGAGTTGACCACCTGTGCGCCTGCTTCCACGTGACCGGAGTACACGCGGATGAAGGTGAGCTGGCCGAAGAACGGGTGAGCCGCAATCTTGAACGCCAGAGCCGAGAACGGCTCTTCGGATGAAGGCGCGCGGGTCAGTTCCTTCTCTTCGTCGCGAGGATCGTGACCGATCATCGGGGGGACGTCGAGCGGGTTCGGCAGGTAGTCGACGACGGCATCCAGCATCGGCTGCACGCCGCGGTTCTTGAACGCAGAACCACAGAACACCGGGTAGATCTCGGAGTTGATCGTCATCTTGCGGATGCCGGCCTTGAGCTCGTCGATGCTGATTTCTTCACCTTCGAGGTACTTCTCCATGAGTTCCTCGGAGGCCTCAGCCACGGCCTCGACCAGGTTCGCGCGGTATTCCTCGGCCTTGGCCTGCAGGTCTGCCGGGATTTCGCGGATCTCGTACTTGGCACCCATGGTGACGTCACCCTTGGCATCGCCGGGCCACACCAGTGCACGCATGTAGAGCAGGTCCACGACGCCGATGAAGTCGTTCTCGGCACCGATGGGCAGCTGCATGACCAGCGGCTTGGCGCCGAGGCGGCTGATGATGGTGTCTACGGTGAAGTAGAAGTCAGCACCGAGCTTGTCCATCTTGTTGACGAAGCAGATACGCGGAACGTTGTACTTGTCAGCCTGGCGCCAAACGGTCTCAGACTGCGGCTCAACGCCTTCCTTGCCATCAAAGACGGCAACGGCACCGTCGAGGACGCGCAGGGAGCGCTCAACCTCAACGGTGAAGTCCACGTGGCCGGGGGTGTCGATGATGTTGATCTGGTTGTTTTCCCAGAAGCAGGTCACGGCGGCAGACGTGATGGTGATGCCGCGTTCCTTCTCCTGTTCCATCCAGTCGGTGGTCGACGCGCCGTCGTGCGTTTCGCCGATCTTGTGGTTCACACCTGTGTAGAACAGAATGCGCTCGGTGGTGGTGGTCTTGCCAGCATCAATGTGGGCCATGATGCCGATGTTGCGGACCTTACTAAGGTCTGTAAGCACGTCCTGTGCCACGGTGTCTCCCTTTCGGATGGACTACGCGTTCGCCGCCGGCTCGTCTGAGCCGGCGGCGTCCGGGAAGTTTTACCAGCGGTAGTGTGCGAAGGCCTTGTTCGACTCGGCCATCTTGTGGGTGTCTTCGCGACGCTTCACAGCGGCACCGAGACCGTTGGAGGCATCCAGGATTTCGTTCTGGAGGCGCTCGGTCATCGTCTTTTCGCGGCGGGCCTTGGAGTAGCCGACCAGCCAACGCAGCGCGAGGGCAGTGGAACGGCCGGGCTTGACCTCAACCGGAACCTGGTAGGTTGCGCCACCGACACGGCGGGAGCGGACCTCGAGGGAAGGCTTGACGTTCTCCATGGCCTTCTTGAGGGCCGCAACGGGGTCGCCGCCGGACTTGGCACGTGCACCCTCGAGGGCACCGTAAACGATGCGCTCTGCGGTGGACTTCTTGCCGTCAACCAGCACCTTGTTGATCAGCTGGGTGACCAGCGGGGAGCCGTAAACGGGATCTAGTACGAGCGGCCGCTTGGGGGCCGGACCCTTGCGAGGCATATTACTTCTTCTCCATCTTTGCGCCGTAGCGGCTGCGGGCCTGCTTACGGTTCTTGACACCCTGGGTATCGAGGGCGCCGCGGACGATCTTGTAGCGGACACCGGGGAGGTCCTTCACACGACCACCACGAACGAGCACAATGGAGTGCTCCTGGAGGTTGTGGCCTACACCGGGGATGTAGGCGGTGACTTCAATGCCACCGTTAAGGCGCACACGTGCAACCTTACGCAGAGCCGAGTTCGGCTTCTTCGGGGTGGTGGTGTAAACGCGGGTGCAAACACCGCGGCGCATCGGGCTGCCCTTAAGCGCGGGAGCCTTGGTCTTGGAGACCTTCGGCGTGCGGCCCTTGCGGACCAGCTGGTTAATCGTAGGCACTTTCGTGTTCTCCGTTTTATCCGGAGCGGCCTCTTACAGCCGCTCTCTTTTTGCTTTGCCTCGCCGCCCGAGCTTTGAAGAAGTCTCCAGAGCAGCTGAGGCGAAGCCTTAATAGTCGGATCGCACACATGGGGAATGACCTGACTTTCGTCTTCAAAGGTCCCTAGGCATGCAAAAATGTGGCATACGTTGCACAAGAACCCTGCAAACCGGAAACGTCGCTCTGGTTCTGCCTTTCAGCTGAACCGGCGCACTCATCCACTGCCACAATAACAATTGGTACTCAGTCTAACACGGACGGGTCCCCGGCCCTTAATTGGGCCGGGACCGGCCGGGACGGGAAAGGCCCCGCCCCCGCTCCGCCGGTGCAGGCAGAGCGTGAACGGGGCCTTTCGCCAGGCGTTCCGTTTACCGGAAGTCGTTGCCCAGGTCGTAGTCATCCAGCGGGATGGCGTGGAACTCAGGAGCTCCGTCGCCGCCCAGGGAGTCGTAGGAGAAGTCGCTGAATGCGCTCGGGCCGGTGAACAGGTTGGCCTTTGCTTCTTCAGTCGGTTCTACCGTGACCTCGGTGTAGCGCGGGAGACCCGTGCCGGCCGGAATCAGCTTACCGATGATGACGTTCTCCTTGAGGCCGAGCAGCGGGTCGCTCTTGCCTTCCATGGCCGCCTGCGTCAGGACGCGGGTGGTCTCCTGGAAGGAAGCTGCGGACAGCCAGGACTCGGTGGCCAGGGAGGCCTTGGTGATGCCCATGAGTTCAGGACGTCCGGAAGCCGGAGTCTTGCCCTCGGACACAACGCGCCGGTTGGCATCCTCGAAGCGGCTGCGCTCGGCCAGCTCACCGGGGAGCAGGTCGGATTCGCCGGACTCGATGACCGTGACGCGGCGCAGCATCTGGCGGACGATGACTTCCACGTGCTTGTCGTGGATGCCAATGCCCTGGCTGCGGTACACGCCCTGCACTTCGTCCACGAGGAACTTCTGTGCCGCACGCGGGCCCATGATGCGCAGGACCTGCTTCGGGTCGACCGGACCGTTGATGAGCTTCTGGCCCACCGTGACGTGCTGGCCGTCCTCGATCAGGAGGCGTGAGCGGCGCAGGACCGGGTACGCGATCTCTTCGGAACCGTCGTCCGGAGTGATGACCAGACGCATCTGGCGCTCGGACTCCTCGATGGTGATGCGGCCGGCTGCTTCTGCAATCGGCGCCACACCCTTCGGGGTACGGGCTTCGAAGAGCTCCTGGATACGGGGCAGACCCTGGGTGATGTCGTCTCCACCGCTGGCGGAAACAGCACCACCGGTGTGGAACGTACGCATGGTCAGCTGGGTGCCCGGCTCACCGATGGACTGTGCGGCGATGATGCCCACAGCCTCACCAATGTCGACGGTCTTGCCCGTGGCCAGTGAACGGCCGTAGCACAGGGCGCAGGTACCGACGCTGGACTCACAGGTGAGCACGGAGCGGACCTTGACCTCGGTGATGCCGGCTGCGAACAGCTCAGCGATCACGACGTCGCCGCAGTCGGTGCCGCCGGCTGCCAGGACGTTGCCCTTGGAGTCGACGACATCCACGGCCAGCGTACGGGCGTAGGCGCTGTTCTCGACGTTCTCGTCCAGCACCAGCTCGCCGTTGGCATCCGCCACGGCAATCGGAGTGACGAGGCCGCGCTCGGTGCCGCAGTCCTCTTCACGGACGATGACGTCCTGCGAAACGTCCACCAAACGACGGGTCAGGTAACCCGAGTTGGCGGTACGCAGTGCGGTGTCAGCCAGACCCTTACGGGCACCGTGCGTGGCGATGAAGTATTCCAGCACCGACAGGCCCTCGCGGTAGGAGGACTTGATCGGACGCGGGATGATTTCACCCTTCGGGTTGGCCACCAGACCACGGATACCCGCGATCTGACGGACCTGCATCCAGTTACCACGTGCACCGGAGGACACCATGCGGTTGATGGTGTTCATCGGCGAGAGGCTGTCGCGCATTGCCTGGGCAATCTCGTTGGTCGCCTTGTTCCAGATCTCGATCAGTTCCTGGCGACGCTCGTCGTCGTCGATCAGGCCCTTGTCGTACTGGCCCTGGATCTTGGCGGCGCGCTCCTCGTAGCCGGCGAGGATCTCCGGCTTGGAGGCCGGAACCTCGATGTCCGAGATGGCAACGGTGACACCCGAGCGGGTGGCCCAGTAGAAACCGGCATCCTTCAGGTTGTCCAGCGTTGCCGCGGTCACGACCTTCGGGTAGCGCTCGGCGAGGTCGTTGACGATGCGGGACAGTTCGCCCTTGTCGGCAACAGCCTCAACCCACGGGTAGTCCTCGGGCAGGGTCTCGTTGAAGAGCACCTGTCCCAGCGAGGTTTCAACCAGTGCGGGCTGACCCTGCTCCCAGCCTTCCGGAGCTTCCCAGCCGGCGTAGGGCACGAAGCCCTCGAGCCGGATCTTGACCTGGGAGTTCAGGTGCAGCTCGTGTGCATCGAACGCCATGATGGCTTCCGAAACCGAACCGAAGATCCGGCCCTCGCCCGCTGAACCGACACGCTTGGTGGTCAGGTGGTAGAGGCCGATGATCATATCCTGCGAAGGCAGGGTCACCGGGCGGCCGTCGGACGGCTTCAGGATGTTGTTCGAGGAGAGCATCAGGATGCGTGCCTCAGCCTGGGCTTCGGGGCTCAGCGGCAGGTGGACTGCCATCTGGTCGCCGTCGAAGTCAGCGTTGAAGGCGCCACAGACCAGCGGGTGAAGCTGGATGGCCTTGCCTTCAACAAGCTGCGGTTCGAACGCCTGGATGCCGAGGCGGTGCAGGGTGGGTGCACGGTTCAGCAGCACGGGGTGCTCGGTGATGATCTCTTCGAGGACGTCCCAGACCTGCGGACGGTAACGCTCAACCATGCGCTTGGCCGACTTGATGTTCTGGGCGTGGTTGAGGTCAACCAGGCGCTTCATCACGAACGGCTTGAAGAGCTCCAGGGCCATCTGCTTGGGCAGTCCGCACTGGTGCAGCTTCAGCTGCGGGCCGACGACGATGACCGAACGGCCGGAGTAGTCAACACGCTTGCCGAGGAGGTTCTGGCGGAAACGGCCCTGCTTGCCCTTGAGCATGTCGCTCAGGGACTTCAGGGGACGGTTGCCAGGTCCGGTGACGGGACGCCCGCGGCGGCCGTTGTCGAAGAGGCTGTCAACAGCTTCCTGAAGCATGCGCTTCTCGTTGTTGACGATGATCTCCGGAGCACCCAGGTCAAGCAGTCGCTTGAGGCGGTTGTTGCGGTTGATCACACGGCGGTAGAGGTCGTTGAGGTCGGAGGTCGCGAAGCGGCCACCGTCCAGCTGGACCATCGGGCGCAGTTCCGGCGGGATCACCGGGACGGCGTCCAGCACCATGCCGAGCGGGCTGTTGTTGGTGGTCAGGAACGCGTTGACAACCTTCAGGCGCTTCAGTGCGCGGGTCTTGCGCTGGCCCTTGCCGTTGGCGATGACGTCGCGCAGTGCGTCCGACTCGGCCTGCATGTCGAAGCTCTCAAGACGCTTCTTGATGGCTTCGGCACCCATGGAGCCTTCGAAGTAGATGCCGTAGCGGTCGCGCAGTTCGCGGTACAGGCCTTCGTCACCTTCGAGGTCTGCGACCTTCAGGTTCTTGAAGCGGTCCCAGACCTGCTCGAGGCGCTCGATTTCGGCGTCGGCACGCTTGCGGACGTTCGCCATCTGGCGGTCAGCGGAGTCGCGGGCCTTCTTCTTGTCGGCAGCCTTGGCGCCTTCGCCCTCGAGACGGGCAAGCTCGTTCTCCAGGTCACGGGCGATCGTCGCGATGTCGGAGTCGCGGTTGTCGATCAGCTGCTTCTTCTCGATGTCGTGCTCAACCTGCAGGTTGGGCAGTTCCGCGTGGCGGCTTTCCTCATCGACGCTGGTGATCATGTAGGCGGCGAAGTAGATGACCTTTTCGAGGTCCTTCGGTGCCAGGTCAAGGAGGTAGCCCAGACGGGAGGGAACACCCTTGAAGTACCAGATGTGGGTTACGGGCGCAGCCAGCTCGATGTGGCCCATGCGCTCACGGCGCACCTTGGCACGGGTGACCTCAACGCCACACCGCTCACAGATGATGCCCTTGAAGCGCACGCGCTTGTACTTGCCGCAGTAGCACTCCCAGTCACGGGACGGGCCGAAGATCTTCTCGCAGAAGAGGCCGTCCTTCTCGGGCTTGAGCGTGCGGTAGTTAATGGTTTCCGGCTTCTTAACCTCGCCGTACGACCAGCCGCGGATGTCTTCCGCGGTGGCGAGGCCGATCTGCATGAGGCCGAAGGAGGATTCGCTGGACATATGGTCCCTGTTCTCTCTTGTTCTCTAAATTCTGAAGTCTTGGGTTACGGGAAGAGGGAGGGCCCGGAGAAAAGTCAGCGCGGCGGGGCCGGCTGCTTTTCTCCGGACACCCTGCTAAACCTCTTCTACGGAACTGGGCTCTGCACGAGACAGATCGATGCCCAGTTCTTCCGCAGCCGTGAAGACTGCGTCATCAGAGTCACGCATTTCAATTGTGGTTCCGTCCGTGGAAAGCACTTCCACGTTCAGGCACAGCGACTGCATTTCCTTGATCAAGACCTTGAAGGACTCAGGAACGCCCGGCTCCGGGATGTTCTCGCCCTTGACGATGGCTTCGTAGACCTTCACACGACCGTGGATGTCATCCGACTTGATCGTCAGGAGCTCCTGGAGCGTGTAGGCGGCGCCGTAAGCTTCGAGCGCCCACACTTCCATTTCACCGAAGCGCTGGCCACCGAACTGTGCCTTACCACCCAGCGGCTGCTGCGTGATCATGGAGTACGGGCCGGTGGAGCGGGCGTGGATCTTGTCGTCCACCAGGTGGTGGAGCTTCAGGATGTACATGTAGCCGACCGAGATCGGATCCGGGAACGGCTCGCCGGAGCGGCCGTCGAACAGGCGGGTCTTGCCCGAGGAGTTGATCAGGCGGTCGCCGTCGCGCGTCGGGTTGGTGGAGTCCAGCAGGCCCGTGATTTCCTCTTCGCGGGCACCGTCGAAGACCGGCGTGGCAACAGTGGTCTGCCCACTCTCGCGCGGCAGGTTCGGCAGCTGCTTGGCCCACTCGGGCTCGCCTTCGATCTTCCAGCCGGTCTTGGCAACCCAGCCAAGGTGCGTTTCCAGCACCTGGCCGACGTTCATACGGCCCGGGACACCCAGCGGGTTCAGGACGATGTCGACGGGGGTACCGTCGGCAAGGAAGGGCATGTCCTCGACCGGAAGGATCTTGGAAATAACACCCTTGTTGCCGTGGCGGCCGGCGAGCTTGTCGCCGTCGGTGATCTTGCGCTTGGCAGCGACGTAGACGCGGACCAGCTGGTTCACGCCCGGGGGCAGCTCGTCGTCGTTGTCACGGTCGAAGACGCGGACGCCGATGACGGTGCCCGACTCGCCGTGGGGCACCTTCAGGGAGGTGTCGCGCACTTCGCGGGACTTCTCACCGAAGATGGCACGCAGCAGGCGCTCTTCCGGGGTCAGTTCGGTTTCACCCTTCGGGGTGACCTTTCCGACCAGGATGTCGCCGGCTTCGACCTCGGCACCGATGTGGATGATGCCGCGCTCGTCCAGGCCCGCCAGGACTTCCTCGGACACGTTGGGGATGTCACGGGTGATTTCCTCGGCACCAAGCTTGGTGTCGCGGGCATCGATCTCGTGCTCCTCGATGTGGATGGAGGAAAGAACGTCCTCGGCAACAATGCGCTGCGAGAGGATGATGGCGTCCTCGAAGTTGTGGCCTTCCCATGACATGAATGCCACGAGCAGGTTCTTACCGAGGGCGAGTTCGCCCTGGTCGGTTGCCGGGCCGTCAGCGATGATGCCGCCGACCTCGAGGCGCTGGCCTTCGCTCACCAGAACGCGGTGGTTGTAGCAGTTGCCCTGGTTGGAGCGGGCGAACTTGTTGATGCGGTAGTTGGTTTCCGTGCCGTCATCGTTGAGCATGATGACCAGCTCAGCGGAGACCTCGGTAACCACACCTGCCTTCTTCGCGATGACAACGTCACCGGCGTCGACAGCAGCTGCGCGCTCCATGCCGGTGCCGACGAACGGCGCCTCGGAGCGGACCAGCGGCACAGCCTGGCGCTGCATGTTGGCACCCATGAGTGCACGGTTGGCATCGTCATGCTCGAGGAACGGGATCAGGGCCGTTGCCACGGACACCATCTGGCGCGGGGAAACGTCCATGAACTGAACGTCGTCGGCGGGCACGAGCACTGGCTCGCCTCCACCACCGCGGGCACGGACCAGGACGGTCTCTTCAGCGAACTTCTTGTTGCTGTCAAGCGGCGCGTTGGCCTGTGCGATCAGGACCTCGGCTTCGTCGTCGGCCGTGAGGTACTGGACGTCGTCGGAAACGACGCCGTCCTTCACCAGGCGGTACGGGGTTTCGATGAAGCCGAACGGGTTGATGCGGCCGTAGGACGCCAGCGAACCGATCAGACCAATGTTCGGGCCTTCAGGCGTTTCGATCGGGCACATACGTCCGTAGTGGGACGGGTGAACGTCTCGGACTTCCATGCCTGCACGGTCACGGGACAGACCGCCCGGGCCAAGCGCGGACAGGCGGCGCTTATGGGTCAGACCCGACAGCGGGTTGTTCTGGTCCATGAACTGGGACAGCTGGGAAGTTCCGAAGAACTCCTTGATGGCTGCCACCACCGGGCGGATGTTAATCAGGGTCTGCGGCGTGATCGCTTCGACGTCCTGGGTGGTCATACGCTCGCGGACGACGCGCTCCATACGGGACAGGCCGGTGCGGACCTGGTTCTCGATGAGCTCGCCGACGGCGCGGATGCGGCGGTTGCCGAAGTGGTCGATGTCGTCGATTTCGACGCGCAGCTCGTGGTCTTCGCCGTCGCGCTTGCCCATGAGGGTCTTCTCGCCGGCGTGCAGCGCCACCAGGAACTTGATCATGGCGACGATGTCTTCAACGTGCAGGACCGAGGCTTCCTTGTCGCCAAGGGAGCGGTCGATGCCAAGCTTGCGGTTGATCTTGTAACGGCCGACCTTGGCCAGATCGTAGCGCTTGGAGTTGAAGTACAGGTTGTCCAGCAGGGACTGGGCAGCCTCGACGGTGGGCGGCTCGCCCGGACGCAGCTTGCGGTAGATGTCCAGCAGGGCGTCTTCGCGGGTTTCGGTGGCGTCCTTCTCCAGCGTGGCGCGCATGGAGTCGTACTGGCCGAACTCTTCGAGGATCTGGCCTTCGGTCCAGCCGAGGGCCTTCAGCAGTACGGTGACGGACTGCTTGCGCTTTCGGTCGAGGCGCACGCCGACCTGGTCGCGCTTGTCGATTTCGAGCTCGAACCATGCACCGCGGGACGGGATGATCTTTGCGGTGAAGATGTCCTTGTCGCTGGTCTTGTCAGCGGTGCGCTCAAAGTAGGCGCCCGGCGAACGGACCAGCTGGGAGACGACGACACGCTCGGTGCCGTTGACGACGAAGGTGCCCTTCTCGGTCATCAGCGGGAAGTCACCCATGAACACGGTCTGCTGCTTGATTTCGCCCGTGTTGTTGTTCATGAATTCGGCCTTGACGTACAGCGGTGCCGAGTACGTTGCGTCCCGGTCCTTGCATTCAGCCATGGTGTACTTCGGGTCAGCGAACTCCGGATCGGAGAAGCTCAGGGACATGGTGCCCTGGAAGTCCTCAATCGGGGAGATCTCTTCGAAGATGTCGGAAAGACCGGAGGTGGTGGCGACGCTGAGGTCGCCTTCTTCGACGGCCTTCGCTACGCGTGCCTGCCAGCGTTCGTTTCCAACCAGCCAGTCGAAGCTGTCTGTCTGGAGGGCAAGCAGATTCGGAACGTCAAGAGGTTCGTGAATCTTTGCGAATGAGAGTCGGCGAGTGGCACCATCGGTGCTTGCCGTGTTAGCGGTTTCGTTATTAGAGGTGCTCGAGGCGACCAAGAGGGATCCTTCCACAGACCTTCAGGCGTTTTCAGATCTCCCCCGCTATGTACCCTGCGAAAGTGACTCCGCAGCGCTACCATCCGGTTCCGCTATATGACCCGGACCTGGTCTGCCCATGCTGGTGACGTTGTACACGGCACATTGATGGAGCAGCTGCCAGGAGAAGCCCACCGCTATATGAAGGCTGAAGGTAAACAGGGAAGACGCAAATATCTACGATACGGCAAAACAGCACGCGTGTCTACCCCACTTCGGTTCGTATTGCAAGCACCGTTGCCGGAGGCACCTATCTGGGCAGGCAGGCCGCCGCGCCCGGAATTCAGTCCCGCGGTGCAGCGTTTGAATGGATAGGTGATCCTGCTCACGCTAACCTAGGCCTATATCGCCACAGATCGGAAGAGACAACCATGAGCAACTCCGCAGACAATAATGACGTTGTCATCCTGTCCGGCGCACGGACCCCGCAGGGCCGCCTCAACGGGCAGCTGGCGAGCTTCACCGCCGTCGAACTCGGGGCGCACGCCATCAAGGCTGCGCTCGCGGCCAGCGGCCTTCGGGCCGACCAGGTGGACGCGGTCATCATGGGCCAGGTGCTGCAGGCGGGGGCCGGCCAGAACCCGGCCCGGCAGAGCGCGATCGGCGCAGGGATCGGATGGAACGTGCCCACGGTGACCATCAACAAGGTGTGCCTCTCCGGGCTGACCGCCGTGATCGATGCGGCGAGGATGATCCGCAGCGGCGATGCCGCCGTCGTTGTCGCCGGAGGCCAGGAGTCCATGACGCGGGCACCGCACCTCCTTCCCGGTTCGCGCCAGGGCTGGACCTATGGCGCCATCCAGGCGCTCGACGTCGCCGCGCATGACGGCCTGACTGACGCGTTCGACGGACAGTCAATGGGCCTCTCCACTGAAAGCAAGAACCTTATGCTCGGCATTGACCGCACTTCGCAGGACAACGTCGCCGCCCAGTCGCACCAGAGGGCTGCCGTCGCCGCGAAGAACGGGATCTTCGACGACGAGATCGCACCCATCAGCGTCAAGCAGCGCAAGGGTGACCCAGTAACGGTGGCCACCGACGAAGGCGTCCGCCCCAACACGTCCATCGAATCGCTGGCGAGCCTCCGCGCCGCGTTTGTCACGGACGGCACCATCACCGCGGGGAACTCCTCTCCCCTGTCCGACGGCGCCTCCGCCCTGGTCCTGACGTCCCGCAAGTTTGCGGATGACAACGGCCTGGACTACCTGGCGGTGGTAGGCAAGCCGGGCCAGGTGGCCGGTCCCGACAACTCCCTGCACTCCCAGCCGTCCAACGCCATCCACAACGCACTCGCCCGCGCCGGCTGGGCCCTGGCGGACCTGGACTTCATCGAAATCAATGAGGCGTTCGGGTCGGTGGCCGTGCAGTCCCTCAAGGACCTCGACTACCCGCTGGAGCAGTGCAACATCCACGGCGGAGCCATCGCCCTGGGCCACCCCATCGGCGCCTCGGGTGCCCGGCTTGCCCTCCATGCGGCGCACGAGCTCAAGCGGCGCGGCCAGGGCAAGGCGGCTGTTTCCCTGTGCGGCGGCGGCGGCCAGGGCGAAGCCCTCCTGCTGTACCGCGACTGATGGAGACCCCGTCAATGGAGGCCTTGTCAGCGGCGGGGGCTGATGGCTCGGGAGCCACCGGCGCCGGAAGGGAGCGCTTCCTGGCCGACGCCGCGGCCCGCGGACTGGACGTCGAAATCGTGGAGCGGCTCGCCGCGCACAGCCTTGAGGAGGCTGCGCAAATCCTTGGGATCACGCCGGCCGACATCGTGAAGTCCCTCGTGGTGAAACACAAGGACGGCAGCTTCCTCTTTGCCCTCATTCCGGGCGACCGCCAGATTTCCTGGCCCAAGCTCCGGAACCTCGTGGGCGTCAACAAACTGTCCATGCCTGCGGCGGACGTTGCCCTCGAAGCCACGGGCTACGAGCGCGGGACCATCACCCCGCTGGGCAGCACCATGGCCTGGCCCGTCTACGCGGACCGGACCATTGTGGGCCGCCGCATCTCGATGGGCGCCGGCCAGCACGGCTACAGCGCCTTCGTCGACGCCGATGCCCTGGTGGCCGCGCTCGGCGCCGTGGTGGCGGATATCAGCGATCCCACGTAACCGGCGTTAAACGCAGGAATCCCCGCCCACCGGAGTGGACGGGGATTCCTTCAAAGCAGTCGTTACTTGAGGGTAACGGTGGCACCGGCAGCCTCGAGCTGCTCCTTTGCCTTCTCGGCAGCTTCCTTGGTGGCGCCTTCGAGAACAGCCTTGGGGGCGCTGTCAACCAGGTCCTTGGCTTCCTTGAGGCCCAGGGAGGTGATGGCGCGAACTTCCTTGATCACTGCGATCTTCTTGTCGCCAGCAGCTTCGAGAACGACGTCGAAGTCGGTCTTCTCTTCAGCTTCTTCTGCAGCGGCGCCGCCGGCGGGGCCAGCAACAGCAACAGCAGCAGCGGTAACTTCGAAGGTCTCTTCGAAGAGCTTGACGAACTCGGAGAGCTCGATGATGGTCAGTTCCTTGAAAGCTTCAATGAGCTCTTCGTTGGTGAGCTTCGCCATGGTCGGCGTCCTTCCTATAGTGGTGATCGGGCGGCGATATGCCGTGCCCTCACACCGGAGTCTGGTTTGAAAAGAGAATTAGTTCTCTTCTGCGGCGGCTTCAGCCGGAGCTTCGGCCTCTGCTGCTTCTGCGGCGGGTGCTTCGTCAGCGGCGGGAGCTGCGGCTTCAGCCGGAGCACCGTTCTCTTCTTCAAGCTTGAGGCGCAGGGCGTCGATGATGCGTGCAGCAGCGGCGGCAGGGGCCTTGAGGATGCCTGCAACCTTGGCGAGCTGCAGCTCGCGGGACTCGAGTGCTGCCAGGGCAGCAACTTCGCTGGCGTTCAGTGCCTTGCCCTCGAAGTAACCGGTCTTGATGACCAGCTGCTTGTTGGTCTTGGCAAAATCCGTCAGGCTCTTGGCAGCTGCAACTGCGTCACCCTTGATGAACGCGATTGCAGTGGGGCCGGCGAGCTGGCCGTCGAATGCTTCGACACCGGCTTCCTTGGCTGCAATGGCGGTCAGGGTGTTCTTGACGACCGCGAACTTGGTGTCCTGGCCGAGAGAAACACGCAGCTGCTTGAGCTGTGCAACGGTGAGCCCACGGTATTCGGTCAGGACAGCGGCGTTCGATTCCTTGAAATCGTTAGTGATCTCAGCTACTGCTGAAACCTTGGTAGGCGTTGCCATAACCCTCCTTCCGGGGATAGTGCCGGTATTCCGGGTCCCCGCTCAGGTGAGCTAAAACTAAAAACGCCCCGCGCAGATGCACGGGGCTTGGCTCAACGCGGTTCAGAACCGCGGAGCTTTGCTTCGTTCACCTGCGCCGGCCGCCCTACGTTCAGGGTCCTTCGTCCGGAAACCCACTGGCTCTCCCGCACACAACTGCAGAGTTGAGCTGAGCTCGAAAGAGTGGATTTCCAACAACCGACGGTCTTTGGTAGTTCAAGCGTACGGGACACGGCACCGGACCGCCAAATCGGCGGTCCGCCGGCAGGCTTCGACCGGTGCAGCTCAGCTTTTGCTGGGCCGCCGATCCGGAAGTTCCTTCTGCCAGATCCCGGTGACGCCCGCCGTCGTGAATCCCAACTGGCGGTTAACCGTCAGGAGGTACCGGTTTTCCGGGGCGTTCCAGGTGTAGATGACACGCGCATCGGGGAACTGTTCCGTGAGACGTTCCATGTTGGCCACCTTGATCAGCAGCCCCAGCTTGTTGCCGCGGTGTTCCTGCAGCACCACCGTGTCGTCCTGGAAGACCACGTCCTGCCGCTGCGCCAGGACGCTGATGGTGGTCAGCCCCACCAGCGTTCCGGTGGCAATGTGCTCGACGGCGGTCACCACCGTTCGCCGCCCCTGCGCGATGGTCACGTCCTCCGCCTCGCGCAGGATGCGGGCATCAAACACCATCCCCTCGTCCTCGCTTCCGGGGACCGGCAAGGCGTCCCCGCCGGCCTGGTTCTCCAGGACCGCGACGGCTTCGAGCCAGCGCTCCGGGCAGCGGTCAGTCCAATGGTGCAGGCGGTACCGGCCGTTGTTCGTTTCCTCTGCTTCGGCCTCGAGCTCCGCCACGAGCTTGGTGTCCAGCGGCAGGGCACAGGAACTGAACTGTTCAATGTGCTGGAGCGTGTAGCCGGTACGGCGGGCGAAGTCGACTTCCCTGCTCCCGAGGGGCACGAAACCCTGCCCGGAACCGGGCACCAACTGCTCAGACGCAAACTCATGCAGCGACGCCCCGGGATGGTTGGTATCGATCAGGATCATGGTCCTGCCCTCGTCACGGGCAAAACCCTCCGCGGCCTCCAGCAGCTGCCGGCCGACGCCCTGGCCCTGGTATTCGGGCAGGATGTCCAGCGTGAACTCCGCCAGGTCAAGGTTGTCGGTCAGCGGCAGGGCGATGTCCACGGTGCCCACGATCTCGCCGTCGATCTTGGCAACCAGGATGACCTGCCGCTCGTAGGGATCGTCGAGCTCAAGGAGCTTCTCCAGCGGGGCGTATGCGAGGTCGTCACTCCCCCAGGTCTGCATCCTGACCTTGCGGCCCACTTCCACTGCGGCCAGAAAGTCCGCAGCGTCGGGCGCATCGATGGAATTAGGGATGAACAACTGCTCTATCCGCACTTCACTTGCCATAGGGGGCATCTTCCCAGCCGTTTCTGCCTCTCGCCCTCTCAGGGTACGGGCTTAAGTCCACGCGGAGTATCCACCGCCAGCATATGACGGTCAGCGGCGGCGCTGCCACTCGCCGTCGTAGCCGGCGGGCCGGAAGCCCAGCGCAACGTTGATCGCGAGCATATGGCTGTTCTCCGCGGCATTGAACGTAAGGATCCGCTCAACCGACGGATGTTCCGCTGCCAGGCGTCTCAGATTGAGGATCTTGACCAGCATGCCCAGCCGGTTGCCCCGGTGCTTTGCGGCCACGAGGGTGTCATCCTGTTCCGCGAGCCAGGGCTTCGCTGCGGAGTACTGCAGGACAGAATAGGCGGCGAGCTCACCGCTGGCGGTGTGCCGTGCCACGGCAACGAGGGACTCCTGCCCCGTTGCCTTCCACTCATCCTCGAGGTGCCGGACCCGTTTGGCATCCCACGCTTCCGGATCGTAGTGGAGAGCCCCGGCCGGGCTGTCGGTGCTCATCCGGGACATGAGGACCGCCATCTGGTCCACATATTCATCGGGGCAGCGGTCCTTCCAGCTGAGGAGTTCATAGCGGTCCCCGGCGATTGATCCGGCTTCCCGTTCGAGCGCGTCCAGGATCCCGTTCGACGGCGGCATGTCCAGGGCGCTGAAGCGCGTCACCTGCTCCAGTGCGTAGCCGGCAGCACGAGCGAACCGCACGGCCCTGGACTCGGCAGGAACACCGCCCGTGCCGGTGCCGGGCCTGAGGATCCCGGGCCCGTCAGGATCGAAGCCGGGAGGGTGCTCGGTGAAGCTCTGCAGAGTGGTCCGGCCGCTGCTGGCGGCAATGTCCTCGGCGTGCTGCAGCAGCGCGCGCCCGATGCCCCTGCCGGTGAACTCCTTCAGCACGTCCACGCGGACCATGGCGTCCTGGAGGTTCTCTTTCAGCGGCAGCCTGATCCACGATCTGGCGGCCATGCGCCCGTCAAGGCGGACGTAGAAAAGCCGCATCTGCTGGTAGTCGTCGTCCCGCCACGCCTCAAGCCGGGCGTCGCGGGGTGTGGCGCGGTCAAGGTTGCCCCACGTTTCGAGTACCAGGGCGTCGCTGAGCTCGCTGTACTCCAGGAAGTCTGCAGCGCCCGCCGCTTCGAGGGAGGCAGGGAGAACCAGGGGCTCAATGCGGTAAGACATCGTCGTCACCGGTTCAGCCTAGCTTTGTGGCCCCGCATGCTCCAGAGGTGCGCCTTGACTCCGTGGAAACCTGTGTGGCCGGTAGGTTGTCTTCATGCAACCGGAGTGGAGTCCCCGCATCAGCTGGCCTGATCTGCCCAACCACGTTCAAACCGGAGTCGAGCAGATTCTGGGCGAGCCTGTCGTGCAGGCGGCAGCCCAACAGGGCGGGTTTTCCCCGGGGACCGCCGACAGGGTGCGCACGGTTTCGGGCCGGCGGGCGTTCGTCAAGGCCGTCGGCCCCCATCTGAATGAGCACTCACCGGCCCTCCACCGGCGGGAAGCGGCAATCACTGCGGCCCTGCCGGACACGCTGCCTGCGCCCGCATTGCTCGGAACCTTCGACGACGGTGACTGGGTGGCGCTGGTCCTCAGCGATGTGGACGGCCGGCATCCGCACATCCCCTGGCGCGCCGGGGAACTGGCGGCCGTCCTGGACGCACTCTTGGTTCTGTCACGGACCCCTGTCCCTGCGGCCTTGAAGCACTTGCCCACGCTGGCGGAGGAGTTGGGCGGGGCTTTCAGGGGCTGGGACCGGATTCGCAGGAATCCGCCCGCAGGCTGCAATCCGTGGATTCTGGAGAATCTCGGGGTGCTCGAACAGCTTGCGGAATCCGGGCTGGAGGACCTGAAGGGAGGTTCGCTGGTCCACACCGATGTGCGGGCGGACAACATCCTGATCACACCCGGCTGCAGAGCGGTCCTCGTCGACTGGCCGTGGGCTTGCATCGGTCAGGGATGGATGGACGCGCTGGGCGTGCTGGTGAATGTTCGCGCGTTCGACCCCGCCTTCGATGTGGATGCCGTGCTGCAGTCCCACACCGTGTTCGATGCGGCCGAAACCGGGAGTGTGGACCGCGTCCTGTCAGGTTTGGGCGCCTACTTCACCGATGCCGCCCGCCTGCCGTCCCCGGCGGGACTGCCCACCCTGCGGACATTCCAGCGCCAACAGGCCGAGGCCGTCATCCACTGGCTCCGCGATCGGCTCTCGTGACCCGGTGGTCCGTATGCCGAATCCCTGCAGCCAATCCGTGCAGCGAAACAAAAGACCGCCCGGCGCAGTGCCGGGCGGTCTTTTGGTGTTTGCCGGAATACCGGCGGGTGGTTCGCGAGGATTAAGCCTCGGTCAGCACCTTGGTGACGTTGGGGTCAACGGTGATGCCGGGACCGAACGTGGTGGCAACCGTGGCCTTCTGGATGTAACGGCCCTTGGAAGCCGACGGCTTCAGACGAAGCACCTCTTCCAGAGCGGCTGCGTAGTTCTCAGCCAGCTTGACGGCGTCGAACGAAACCTTGCCGATGATGAAGTGCAGGTTGGAGTGCTTGTCGACGCGGAAGTCGATCTTTCCACCCTTGATGTCGTTGACAGCCTTGGTGACGTCAGCCGTCACGGTGCCGGTCTTCGGGTTCGGCATGAGGTTACGCGGACCGAGGACCTTACCGAGGCGGCCAACCTTGCCCATGAGGTCAGGGGTGGCAACGGCTGCGTCGAAGTCGGTCCAGCCGCCGGAGATCTTTTCGATCAGGTCGTCGGAGCCAACGAAGTCGGCGCCGGCAGCGATTGCTGCCTCAGCCTTGTCGCCGGTTGCGAAAACGAGAACGCGGGCGGTCTTACCGGTGCCGTGCGGCAGGTTGACGGTGCCACGGACCATCTGGTCAGCCTTACGCGGGTCAACGCCCAGGCGGAAAGCAACCTCAACGGTCGCGTCGAACTTGGAAGGGTTGGATTCCTTCGCCAGGCTGATGGCCTCGAACGGGGCGTAGACCTTGTCTGCCTCGATCTTGGCTACGGCTGCCTCATATGCTTTGCTGCGCTTTGCCATGCTGCTTATTTCTCCTTGTGCAGTTGTGGTCTGCGGACCGCGCTGGGCCCTGCCACAGTCGGGACTCCGGCTGTTTTTATCCGAACCGGATTTCCGACATTCAAATGTTTCAATGGTGCCGGTTTCCCGGCAGTGGTGCCGGTTTCCCGGCGGTGCTGCCCGTCGTCGTCGTCGGTTTCCCGATCCCGGCGCCGAATCAGCGGTGAGGGAATTAACCCTCGACGGTGATGCCCATGGAGCGGGCGGTGCCGGCGATGATCTTCGCTGCGCCTTCGAGGCTCGTGGCGTTGAGGTCTTCCATCTTGGTGGAGGCGATCTCGTTGACCTGGGCCTGGGTCAGCTTGGCAACCTTGACGGTGTGCGGGGTGGCTGAACCCTTGGCGACGCCTGCAGCCTTCTTGATGAGCTCTGCAGCCGGCGGGGTCTTGGTGATGAACGTGAAAGAACGGTCTTCGTAGACCGTGATTTCAACGGGAATGACGTTTCCGCGCTGGGCTTCCGTCGCAGCGTTGTACGCCTTGCAGAATTCCATGATGTTGACACCGTGCTGGCCAAGCGCAGGACCGATCGGCGGGGCCGGGTTGGCGGCACCTGCCTGGATCTGCAGCTTGATGAGGCCGGTGACCTTCTTCTTGGGAGCCAATGTAGGGTCCTTCTCTCAAATACGTCCTGGGACACAGGAGCGTGCCTCAGGTGGTTGACCGCCATGGCGAGGCGGCCTGCCGTCCCGGAACTGCTAAAGCGGGCAACCCGGGACGAAATCTGTGGGTGTTGCTAGATCTTGGAGACCTGGTTGAAGGCCAGCGTGACCGGGGTCTCGCGCTCGAAGATGGAAACCAGCACCACGAGGGTCTGGGATTCGATCTTGATCTCGGAGATCGTGGCGGGGAGGGTCTCGAACGGACCTTCCTTGACGATGACGGACTCGCCGACTTCGAAGTCGACGTCCACGGGAGTGGCGGCGTGCTTGACCGGCTTGCCCTTCTCGGCCTGCTCTTCTTCGAAGACCGGGGCGAGCATGGAGAAGACCTCGTCGAGGCGCAGCGGCACGGGGTTGTGGGCGTTGCCCACGAAACCGGTGACACCCGGTGTGTGGCGGACGGCGCCCCAGGAGGCGTCGGTCAGGTCCATGCGGACCAGCACGTAGCCTGGGATGCGGACGCGGTTAATGACCTTGCGCTGGGCGTTCTTGATCTCAACGACTTCTTCCATCGGCACCTGGATTTCGAAGATGTAATCTTCCATGTCCAGGGTCTGGATGCGGGTCTCAAGGTTGGCCTTCACGCGGTTTTCGTAGCCGGCGTAGGAGTGGATGACGTACCAGTCACCCTCCTGGCGGCGCAGCTTGGCCTTGAACTCTTCGGCGGGATCGACGGCGGCCTTGGCGGCAGCGGCGGCGAGGGCGTCCGAGTCTTCGTCGCCTTCGGCTGCTTCGGTTTCGTCCTCGTCTGTTTCGGCTGCTTCGTCCTCAGAGTCAGACTCTGCGTCGTCCTCGGCGTCTACGTCTGATTCGTCGCCAGCTTCAGCAGCGGCATCAGAGTCGGAATCGGGCGCAGCAGACTCAACCTCAGACCCTTCGACGGGCTCAGCCGCGGCGTCGGCCACGCTGTCCGCGGGCCCATCCAGCTCAGTCTCAGTTACCTCGAGCTTGTGCTCAGACACTTGGTCTCCTGCTTCCTCATTGCCTAACTTGCCTATTTAAATGGCTCAATTCCGCACACTTCGCAGCTCTTCCGAAAATCGGAAGAGTCCACGCAGTCTGCGGACCGATCGCCTTAGCGGTCCTGGGGGGCCGTACCGCCGAAGACCCAGCTCACCGCGGTGCCGAAGCCCAAGTCCAGCAAGGTGACGATAACCATCATGATGGCCACGAATACCAGCACCACGAGCGTGTAGTTGATCAGTTCCTTGCGGGTCGGTGCGACGACCTTCTTCAGTTCGCCGATTACCTGGCGGACGAAGAGTGCGATTCGAGCGAAGAAGCCTGCCTTGGCGGCTTTCTTTGCGGGGCGGCCCTTGGAGCTGCTTGCAGCCGTTTCGGTCACCTGGTCCTCACTCATCCTCGCAATGTCGGATTACCCGGCTCTGAACTGAACCATGGTTGCTGCGCTTGCTCCGGCTTCCGCCGGAACAGCTTGCGCAGGGCAGACAGGACTCGAACCTGCAACCTGCGGTTTTGGAGACCGCTGCGCTACCAATTGCGCCACTACCCTATGGACCAACACTGATCCCTGTGGATTGAAAACTGATTCACGCCGCGCTCGATCCACAGACTTTCCTGAGGCGCACGTCATCATCGTGTTTTCAACACCGGAGAACTAGTCTACGCAACAACTTCGCTTACGTCGAACCAGCTCATTTCGGACTGCCGCGGAGGAGGAGGAAACCTGACCGGGATTCGGTCACATAGCCGCACCCCACCTCGAACGATCCGGTGAACAGCATAGAGTAGATTCCGTCGAATTCCACCATTCAGCTACCGAGCTGCAATCGAAGAACGGACCCGCCATGTCTGCCGCCCGCGTTTCCCAGCGCATTTCCGCCATTGCCGAATCCGCCACCTTGGCTGTCGACGCCAAGGCCAAGGCGCTGAAGGCGGCCGGCCGGCCCGTGATTGGCTTCGGCGCAGGCGAGCCCGACTTCCCTACGCCGGACTACATCGTCAAGGCCGCCATCGAAGCCGCCAGCCAGCCGAAGTACCACCGCTACTCCCCTGCCGGCGGCCTGCCGGAGCTGAAGAAGGCCATTGCCGAGAAGACTTTCCGCGACTCCGGCTACAAGGCCGATCCCTCCCAGGTGCTGGTCACCAACGGCGGCAAGCAGGCCGTGTACAACACCTTCGCCACGCTCGTGGACCCGGGCGACGAAGTGATTGTTCCCACACCCTTCTGGACCACGTACCCGGAAGCCATCCGGCTGGCCGGCGGTGTGCCGGTGGAGGTTTTCGCCGGACCCGAGCAGGACTACCTCGTTACCGTGGAGCAGCTGGAGGCGGCGGTCACGGACCGCACCAAGATCCTGCTCTTTGTCTCCCCCTCCAACCCCACCGGTTCCGTGTACTCCCCCGAACAGGTTGCGGAAATCGGCCAGTGGGCTGCCTCCAAGGGCCTCTGGGTGGTCACTGACGAGATCTACGAGCACCTGACCTACGACGGCGTCCCCTTCACCTCCATCGCGACGGCGGTTCCCGAACTGGGCGACAAAGTTGTCATCCTCAACGGCGTGGCCAAGACCTACGCCATGACCGGCTGGCGTGTGGGCTGGATGATCGGCCCGGCAGACGTCATCAAGGCCGCCACCAACCTCCAGTCCCATGCCACGTCCAACGTGTCCAACATCCCGCAGATCGCGGCCCTCGCCGCCGTGTCCGGGCCGCTGACCGCTGTCGATGAGATGAAGGTCGCCTTTGACCGCCGCCGCAAGGCGATCGTCGCCGGACTCAACGCCATCGAGGGCATTGAATGCCCGACGCCGAAGGGCGCCTTTTACGTCTACGCGGACGTCCGCGGTCTACTCGGCAAGGAGTTCCCGACGGCGAACGGTCCCGTCCGGCCTGCGACGTCCGCCGAACTCGCGGCGCTGATCCTGGACGAGGTGGAGGTTGCCGTGGTTCCCGGCGAAGCCTTCGGCCCCTCCGGGTACCTGCGGCTGTCCTACGCCCTTGGTGACGACGACCTCGCCACCGGCGTTGCCCGCCTGCAGGACTTCCTGGGCAAAGCCAAGTAGCCAACGCTCCCTCACTTCCCGCAGGAACTTTCCCAACGCTCCCTCACTTCCTGCAGGAAAATCACGGGCACTCCCTCACATCCTGCAAGAAAAGCTCAAACGCTCCCGCACCAAAAAGGTGCGGGAGCGTTTTCTTTTGGGCGGCAGGAACTGAGGGAGCGTCGGGCGTTGGGCAGCAGGAAGTGAGGGAGCGTCAGGCGTTGGGCAGCAGGAAGTGAGGGAGCGTCGGGCGTTGGGCAGCAGGAAGTGAGGGAGCGTCGGGGGTGGGCTAGAGGAGGCGGCGCTCCGCTGCCCACTTGGTGAGTTCGTGCCGGCTGGAGAGCTGCAGCTTCCTCAACACCGCCGAGACGTGCGTTTCCACGGTCTTGATGGAGATAAACAGTTCCTTGGCCACCTCCTTGTAGCTGTAGCCGCGCGCGATGAGCCGCATGACCTCGAGTTCGCGGGCTGAGAGCTTGTCCAATTCGTCGTCGGCAATGTCGGCGGGGGCTGTACCGAACGCATCCAGAACGAAGCCGGCGAGCCGTGGAGAAAACACGGCGTCACCCCCGGCCACACGGAAGACCGCGTCCGTGATCTCGGACCCGGAAATCGTCTTGGTCACATAGCCGCGGGCGCCGGCACGGATCACGGCGACAACGTCCTCGGCGGCGTCTGACACGCTGAGCGCCAGGAACTTCGTGGCCCCCAGCAACGCGGCCGAGCCGGCGATGACCTCCCGTCCTCCGCCGCCCAGTCCGCCGGGGAGGTGCACGTCCAGCAGCACTACCTCAGGTCGCGTACGGGCGATGACCTCGATGGCCTGCTCCACCGTTCCCGCCTCCCCCACGACGATCACGCGCGGATCCAGGTCGGCTTTCAGGCCCGAGCGGAAGATTGCGTGGTCGTCCACGATCACTACCCTCACGGTTTGCCCCTGGCCTGCTGCCCGCGTTCCGTCCAGTGCCGGCGTGCTCATGGCTTTCCTTCCCCGTTTTCCGCGACGGCCGCAGGTAGCCTCAGGCGAACCTCCGTGCCATCCGCGCTGCTGTTGATATCGGCAGTGCCGCCGTGCCGTTTCATACGGCCAATGATGGATTCCCGGACGCCCAGCCTGTCCTCCGGGACCGCGTGCAGTTCGAATCCTGCGCCGCGGTCCTTCACGAAGACTTCAACGCCGGCGTCGGACACCTCAAGGTACACGGACACGGGTCCGCCGCCGTGGCGGGAGGCGTTGAGCATGGCCTCGCGGCTGGCCTGGACCAGGGCCTCGTGCCGGTCGGTCATCACGGTGTCGCCCACGCTCACCACGTCCACCGCGTTGCCGAGGCCGTCTTCGACCTCGGCAGCGGCGGCTTTGATCCTGTCAGAGAGCTGACCGGACTCTTTGGCTGGGTCCTTGAAGAGCCAGCCGCGCAGTTCCCTCTCCTGGGCCCGGGCCAGCCTCACGACGTCGTGCTCGTTGCCGGCGCGGCGCTGGATCAGGGCAAGGGTCTGCAGAACCGAGTCATGCAGGTGCGCGGCGATTTCCGCGCGCTCGGTCTCGCGCACCCTGCCTGCACGTTCGGTCTCGAGGTCGCGCCAGAACTTCAGGCCCCAGGGAAGCAGCACCAGCGCCACGCCGCCGAGCACGGCCACGGACGCCAGCAGCGCCAGCCACGTCTGCTCCCAAGAGCCGGAGCCGGACACCATCACCAGCACGCCGGCGACCACGAGCGCCAGCCCGGCGGCCAGCCGTGCCCAGCCGCCCGCCTGGTCCGCCTTGGTCTTGTCCACGAGGCCGGCGCGGCGTGTCTCATCAAGCTGCATCCAGGCGATAGCGGCACCGCCGAGGATCGCGGCGGCAGGGATGAGCGTCCCCAGCGGGACGTCTGCACCGAGCAGCCTGGCAATCAGGATCCCGGCCACGAGCAGCAGGCCGGACCCGAGCAGGATTTCCTTGCCATAGCGCATGGTGCGCACCCGGAACCAGGGGCCGGTGCCCGTGGTGGCCGCAGCGGCGGTGCCGGGCGCCGCGCCGGCGGTACCGAGTGCCGCGCCGGGCGCCGTCGGTTGGAAGGAGGTTCCGTCGTCGTACATTGCGGACGGGAAGGTGGCTGCCTGAAGCTGAGGGTCGGCGGACTGCGCGGTAGCGCCGCCGACAGGGGGGCCGCCCACCGGGGGGCCGCTCAGGGGGCGGCTGTTCACTGCGGGGCCGCTCACGGCAGGAGCAATCGGCGACGCCGGACGCTTGGCGTTCCGCCGGGCGGCCTCATCTGCGGTCGGAACCATGATCCAGAGCCACGCGTAAAAGACAAGCCCCGCGCCGCCGGCGAGCGCGGCCACCGCCATGCCGAGCCGCACCATCCGCACCGGCCAGCCCAAATGGGCCGCCAGGCCGGAGCAGACTCCGGCGATCATGCGGTCGCTGCTGCGGACCAGCGGCGGGCGGACGGGAACGGTGGTCATGCATCAATCCAAACACGGATCAGGGTTCCGCGGACCGCATTCCGGCCGGGACCAGGGTCAGGTCAGGGGCGGCTCAGGGTACTCCCCAATAGAGGCGGAGAGCGCTGAACGGCAGTATCGAAGTATGAACTCGCAAAACCCAAACCCCTCTGATGGGCAGCAGCCCGCCGACAAGTCGGACGACCAGGCGCACTCCCCCGAAGCAGCCCAGCCCGAGGCCCCTGCTGACCGCCCCGCTGAACCCGGGCATGACGCCGCGCCCGGCCCGCAGACCGAGCCTTTGCTCCCTCCGCCGCTCTACACCCACGGCCTGCCCGGCAGCCACGACCTGCCCGGAAGCCACGGCGCGCCCGGCGGGACCGCCGGTGCCGCCGGTGCCGCCTTCGGCGCCGGCTACGGCCAGCCGCCCCGGCAGCTGGACTTCTTCGACTGGATCCGCAGCCACGGCATATACCGCGGACGCGACCGCTGGATCGGAGGCGTCTCGAGCGGCATCGCCGAGCGGATGGGCATCGACCCACTGATCGTCCGGGGCATCTTCATCGTGCTGACCCTGTTTGCCGGCATCGGTGTGCTCCTTTACGGCATCGGCTGGGCGCTCCTCCCCGAACCGGACGGCCGCATCCACACGCAGGAAGCGGGCGCCGGCCGCTGGACCACCGGCATGACAGGCGCCCTGGTCACCACGGTCATCGGCTTCACCGGCCTGGGCGGCGGCTACTGGGGCTGGGGCCGCGACGGCTTCGGCTTCTTCTGGGCCCTGTTCTGGATCGGCGGCCTCGTTTACCTCATCTACTTCCTCACCCAGCGCAACAGGAAGAGCACTGGAGCAGCCATGACCAACACACCGGCGGGCAGCAGGTCCGCGTATGGATACACAGCCACGGAGGGCTCCCCCGCCGCCGGCTCTGCAGCCTCGTTCGCTGCGGGCACTGCGGACACCTCCAGCGCCTCAGGCGCGTCGGGCACCTATGGCGCCGGGCCGGCGTCGGGACCCCACCCGCCGTACGCACCCAATAACCCCTACGCCCCCAACACCCCGTACGGCGGCGGCTTCGGCAGCGTACCGCCCCGCGGACCGGCGCCGGTGCCCGCCCCCGTCCCGTCACCAAAATCAAAGCCGGCTGGACCCGGCACGCCTGCCGTCGCCATCACCGCCGGCCTGGCGCTGCTGGTTGGCGGCTCTCTCAAGGCGCTCGACGCCGGCAACGTGATTGATCTGGGCAGTTCCGCCAACGCTGTGGTCTGGGCCAGCGGCGCCGCCGTCCTTGGCCTGGGAATCCTGCTGGCGGGCCTCAGGGGCAGGACCTCGGGGATCCTCGGCTTCTTCGCCGTGGTCGCCCTGATCATCGGCGGCGTCTTCAACGCAGTGCCGAACGGTGACCGCTTCCGCTTCCAGAACGCAGACTGGAACCCCGCCAGCATCGAGCAGGCCCGTGACGGGTTCCAGATCACTGGCGGCCGGGGAACTGTTGACCTCACCGGACTGAACGCAACCGCGCCGCTGCCCAGCGACGTCGTGGTCCCCATGGACGTGACCGCCAGCAACGTCACGGTCATCCTGCCGAGCACCGTGCCGGTGGACGTCCGGGCCGACATGACGCTGGGGAACCTCCACGAAGGCACGAACCAGCGCGGCGGCATCACCTCGAGGCAGAGCAGCTACAACACCGACAGGCCCGGCGCCCGGCTGATCCTGCAGATCGACGGAACGGTCAGCAACATCACCATCCAGGAAGGCAACTGACATGAGCAGCTTCGACCCCGCACCGGAATCCTCCTCCACGCCGGACACCTCCAAGGCCCCGGATCCGCTGAAGACCGGGTCTGGCGAGCCAGCCCCCACCTCGGCACGCGTCGGGACGATCGTCTGGGGGCTCGTGGTCCTCGCGCTGGCCGTCCTGATCATCATCTCCCAGCTGGGAATCGTGGTCCTGAACGGCACGTACGTCCTGATCGGCCTCATGATCGGCGCCGGCGCCGCACTGGTCATCGGCGGACTGCTTTCCGCCCGCCGACGTGACAACGGCCCCACAACCGGGAAGGCTTGAGACATGGAAAAGTTCTACAGCATCGTCAGGGGCCTCGGCCTGAAACGCGGTCCGCAGCGCTGGCTCGGCGGAGTCTGCGGCGGAATCGCAGACAAGTTCAATGTGGACGTCGCCTACGTCCGGATCGGTTTCCTCATCTTCTGCCTCCTGCCCGGTCCGGCTGTGGTGTTCTACCTGGCTGCATGGCTGATCCTGCCGGACCAGAACAACGCCATCGCCCTGGAGTCGTTCCTCGAGAAGCGCGGCAACCGCTCCTGACGGACGACGGCGGTTCTCCGGCCAGTTAGCGGCCAAACGGGTTCAGTGCCCCTGCTCCACGGAGCAGGGGCATCCCTGCTTAAGAGGCCCGGCATGTAACCGTTTGTGTCCTTCCCCACACTGCCCACTAGACTCTATGTGAGCTCAGCGTGGCGCTCTGCCTGTATACCTTCAACCAGGATTTGAGCCGAAATAATGAAAATTGGAATCCTCACCAGCGGCGGCGACTGCCCCGGACTGAACGCCGTGATCCGCGGCGCGGTCCTGAAGGGCATCGCCATCCACGGCCACGAATTCGTGGGGTTCCTCGACGGATGGCGCGGCGTGGTCGAGGGAGACATCATCCCGATCCCCCGCACGCTGGTCCGGGGCATCGCCAAGCAAGGCGGCACCATCCTTGGCACCTCCCGCACCAACCCGTTCGAGAACGGTGGCGGACCGGACGTCATCAAAGCCC
Organism: Arthrobacter sp. Soil_N43; assembly: GCF_057655195.1. Taxonomy (NCBI): domain Bacteria; kingdom Bacillati; phylum Actinomycetota; class Actinomycetes; order Micrococcales; family Micrococcaceae; genus Arthrobacter; species Arthrobacter sp. Soil_N43. The sequence continues at coordinate 56,839 of NZ_JBDGML010000116.1, read as the reverse complement.
ACATGGAACGGCTCGGCATTGACGCCATCATCGCCATCGGCGGCGAAGGCACCCTCGCGGCCGCCAAGCGGCTCACAGACGCCGGACTGAAGATCGTGGGCGTCCCCAAGACCGTTGACAACGACCTGGACGCGACGGACTACACGTTCGGTTTCGACACCGCGGTCCAGATCGCCACCGAGGCCATCGACCGGCTGCGGACCACCGGCGAGTCGCACCACCGCTGCATGATCGCCGAGGTCATGGGCCGCCACGTTGGATGGATCGCATTGCACGCTGGCATGGCCTCGGGCGCCCACGCCATCCTCATTCCGGAGCAGAAGGTCAGCATCGAGCAGATCACCAAATGGGTGAACGAGGCCCATGACCGTGGCCGTGCACCGCTTGTCGTGGTTGCCGAGGGCTTTGTGCCCGAACACATGGAGTCCCCGCACTCCGAGCGCGGCCTGGATACCTTTGGCCGGCCCCGCCTGGGCGGCATCGCCGACCAGCTCGCGCCGGAGATCGAAGCCCGGACCGGCATTGAGACCCGCGCCACCATCCTGGGCCACATCCAGCGCGGCGGCGTTCCGTCTGCCTTCGACCGGGTGCTGGCCACGCGCCTGGGCATGGCCGCCGTCGACTCCGTGGTCGAAGGCCGCTGGGGCACCATGGTGTCGCTGAACGGCACGGACATTGACCACGTGGGCTTCGAAGCGGCCCTGGGCAAGCTGAAGACCGTCCCGCAGCACCGCTACGACGAGGCCGCGGTCCTCTTCGGCTAAGCCGCACGCCCGCCATCCCCCGGAGGATTGGCGCGAACGTACACTTGAGGCCCTGAATCCCTGGAGATTCGGGGCCTCAAGTGTACGTTCGCGCTCTTCCGCGGGGCTCAAGTGTACGTTCGCGCTTCGTCGGGCGCGCGGGTCGGTAGGCTGGAGGCATGAGCCTTGAGTCCCATTCCGCCGCCATCATTCAGCTGGCCTGGGCACGCCGGCTGGGGCTCGACGACGGCGCGTTCGCCAGCGCCTTGGAAACCGGCGAGCGTATCACCCGGGCGGACGATTCGGCCCGCTCCGTGGAGTTCGTCCGGCTGTTCGGCAGCTCCGCACTCGTGGGGCCGCAGTGGGCACTGGACGCCGCCGCCGGAATCGCCGACGAGGAGATGGCACAGCACGTGACCCTGCTGACCATTACACGGCAGCACGGCGGCCACGGCCAAGGCTCCGCCGCACTGTTCTTCGCCGACGACCTGCCACTGCTGCAGCCCTCCGGGGAGCTGACCGTCTCCCACGGAAACCCGGCGGCCATCGAACTGGAGGGGCTCTGCCCGCCGGACGACGTCAATGAAGTGGGGCTCTCGGACCTCGAAAACCGGTACACGATCCTGCACGAAGAGGATGGCCGCAAGGTGCCTGTGGCCTGCGGCGCGTACTCCGAGTGGGAAGGGATCCTGGCCCACATGGGCGTGCTCGTGGCACCGCGGTGGCGCCGCCGCGGAGTGGGGTCACTGGCGGCCTCCGTCGCGGCCCACGAGGCCCTCGCGTCCGGTCTGACGCTGCAGTGGCGCACCGACGTCAGCAACAAGGGGTCTTTGGCCATTGCGCGGAGCCTGGGCTTCGCCACGGGAGGCATCGAGACCAGCGTGCTGCTGGGCTGAGGCGGCGCGGCTAGGGCCCCTTGGCCGCTGCGCTTTCTGCATCCGCCGTCTGCTGCCCGGCCCAGCCGTGGACCGCATTCGGCCGGGCGAAGAAGAGTGCCACCGCGGCGCCGAGCACGATCACGGCCGCAGGCAGCATGATCGACTGGCCCATCGCCGTCGAGAATCCCTGGTGCAGCGCCTCCGGAAGCAGGCCCCCGAAGCTGATTGCCTCGCCGGCCGGCCCGCCCGCACCCGGTTCCCCCTGCGCGCCAGCGGCCGGAAGCTCCGCCGCGAGCCGGGCCTGCATCAGGACGGCGATGGCCGCGCTGCCGAGGACGGCGCCGATCTGCCGGGTGGTGTTGTACACGCCGGCCCCGGCCCCCGCCTGCCGCGGCGGCAGGTTGCGGGTGGCCGTGGAACTCAGCGGAGCCCAGATACCCGCGTTCGCGAAGCCGAGCAGGGCGCTCGGCAGCAGGAACAGCCACACGGGGGTGTCCGGGTGCATGAGAGCCGAGTTCCAGAACAGTGCCACGGCCATGAGCAGCAGCCCGGCAGAGGTGAGGTATTTCGGGTTCACCCGGTCGATGATCCTGCCGACCACTGGGGCCAGTCCGCCGGAAATCAGCGCCATCGGCACCATCATCAGGGCCGACTGCGTGGGCGTCATGCCACGCACCATCTGGTAGTAGAAGACCAGCGGCAGGCCGAACGCCGTGACGGTGAAGCCGACCGTGGTGATCCCGATGTTGGCGAGCGAGAAATTGCGGTCCCGAAAGAGGCGCAGCGGCAGGAGCGGTTCGCCCTTGTTGACGCCCTGCCAGCCGACGAAAAGCGCCAGCACCACTATTCCGCTGATGATCAGTCCCCAGACCGTCACGGGGCCGGATATGGTGCCCCAGTTGTAGGTCTCGCCCTCCTGGATGCCGAACACCAGGAGGAAAAGCCCGACGGCGCTGAGCACCACGCCGGGGACGTCGAACCTGTGCGGATGCGTGGTCAGAGACGGCACGAAGCGCCAGGCGAGGATGAACCCTACGATCCCGATGGGGACGTTGATGAAGAAGATCCATTCCCAGCCCAGCCCGTCCACCAGCACGCCGCCGAGGACCGGACCCACCAGCGTTGCCATGCCGGCGGTGGCACCCCAAAGTCCCATGGCAGCTCCGCGCCGGTCCGGCGGAAAGATCCGGGTGATCACGGCCATGGTCTGCGGCGTCATCAGGGCGGCACCGAGGCCCTGAAGCACGCGGGCCGCGATCAGCATCTGGATGCTGCCGGACAGCCCGCACCACAGCGAGGCCAGGGTGAACACGACGAGTCCCGCCAGATAGAGCCGCTTGGGTCCGAAGCGGTCACCCAGCCTTCCGGTGATGAGCAGCGGCACGGCATACGCCAGCAGGTAGGCGCTCGTGACCCAGATGACGGCATTGATGTCCGTCTCCAGCCCCGCCATGATCCTCGGATTGGCCACGGACACGATGGTGGTATCGATCAGGATCATGAAGAAGCCGATGACCATCGACCACAGCGCAGGCCACGGCCTGCTGACGTTTTCCAAGGACTCAGCCCAGCAGGTCCTGGATGTCCCTGCGGGCGAACATCTCCGCGGCGGCGCGCGCCGAGGGGGTTCCGGCGTCGGCATCGGCGCCGGCGTCGAGCAGCACCCGGGCAACGTCCGTGTAGCCCTTGAAGACCGCACCCGCCAAGGGCGTCTGTCCGCGCCCGTTGGCCTGGTTCACGTCTCCGCCGTGGTACAGGATCAGCTGAACAGTCTCGGCATGGCCGTGATAGGCGGCGAGCATGAGCAGCGAGTCCCCGGCGGAGTTGGTGAGCGTCGCCGGGGCACCTGCGTTGAGGTAGCTGCGGAGCATCTCGGTTTCCCCGTTGCGTGCGGCGTCGAAGAGCCGGTGCGCGAGTTCGAGCGTCTCTTCGTCCATCCCGGCAGCGGTGCCGCCCGCGGCGTTCGGGTCGGTCTGGTCTGTCATTTGTGGGTCCCCCTCAGGAATCCGGTCTGCCGGCCAACCACCTGCCCGGCGTCGGGAGCCACGATCACTTCCTGCGCGGCTGTGTACGGCTCTTCACCGTCCATGACAGTCAGTATTTCATCCGGCCCGACAGAACGCTTTATGACCGCCAGCGCAATGGGACCCATCTCGTAGTGCTGGGCCACGGACGTGACGGTTCCCACCTTGCGCTCCCCCAGCAGCACGGGGCTCCCGGCCTCCGGCATGGTGTGCTGGGAGCCGTCGAGCTGCAGGAACACGAGCCGGCGCGGCGGATGGCCCAGGTTGTGCACGCGTGCGATGGTCTCCTGGCCCTTGTAGCAGCCCTTGGCCAGGTGGACGGCGGTCCGGAGCAGGTCCAGTTCATGCGGGATGGTCTTGTCGTCCGTTTCGGCGCCGAGCCGGGGCCGCCAGGCCGCCACGCGGAGCGCTTCGGCTGCCGAGACGCCGGCCAGCGGCCGGTCCGCCACCGTTGCTTCGAGCTCCGCGGCCGGGACCAGGTATTCGAACCAGGGGCGCTCGGCGCCAGGGTGGGCGTCCTCGCCCACCACCGAATATGCGTACCCGCCGGCGGCGACGTGCGGCCAGGGGTCCTGCCAGACCTTCAAGGCGGACCACTCCGGGACGGCCCTGGTGGATCCAACCACGGCCCAGTCCTCCGAGACGTCTGCGATTTCCACTCGCAGCATGAACTTCATCTTGTTCAGCCACTCCGCCAGCGGGGCGGCCTCGGCGGCTTCCACAATCAGCCAGGTGGTCCCGCCGTCGTCCACTACCCGGGCGTCGAATTCAATGCGGCCCTGCACGCTGAGGAGCAGCAGCTCGCTGGACTCGCCAGGCTGCAGGTTGGTGACCTGCTGGGAGGACAGCGTGTTGAGCCAGCTCAGGCGGTCGGGCCCGCTGACGGTCACCACGCCGCGGTGGGAAAGGTCGACGACGGCGGTGCCGGCGGCCAGGGCGCGCTGCTCGCGCAGCGGCTCACCGTAGTGGGAAGCGACGCCGGAATCGGCGCCGCCCGCTTCGACGGCGCCAGGGCGCGACAACAGAGGGCTCTTGATAGTCATATGAAGGGAACGTCCTTGGCTTGGCGGGTATTCCGGTGCAGCGAGTCCGTGCACCGGCTCTGTCATGCCCGGCTTCCCGGACAGCTCAGCGGTATTCCGGGTTTTCGAAACCGAACTTGGATCCGGATTTCCATTCTTCCGGAAGGTTGCCGTACGCGGGAATCCCGCCGGCGTCCTTGAGCATCCTGGCCAGATGCAGGAGATTCCACGTCATGAAGGTGGTGTTTCTGTTGGTAAAGTCACTCTCCGGGCCGCCGGATCCCTCATCGAGATAGCTGGGGCCCGGGCCAACGGGCCCGATCCAGCCTGCGTCCGCCTGCGGCGGAATGGTGAATCCGATGTGCTGCAGGCTGTAGAGGACGTTCATGGAGCAGTGCTTGATGCCGTCCTCGTTGCCGGTGATCAGGCAGCCGCCCACCTTCGGGTAGAACGCCCACTGGCCCTTGGCATTGAGCTCGCCCGAGTGTGCGTAGAGACGCTCGATGAGCTTCTTGGTCTGGGATGAGTTGTCACCGAGCCAGATGGGCCCGGCGACCACCACGATGTCGGCCTCCTGCACGGCCGGATACAGCTCGGGCCATTCATCGGTCTCCCAGCCGTGCTCCCGCATGTCGGGGTAGACGCCGCTGGCGATGTCATGGTCCACGGTCCGGATGACCCGGGTGGCCACGCCCTGCTTTTCCATGATGAGGCGGCTCAGCCGGATCAGCCCCTCGGTGTTGCTCCGTTCCGGAGAACGCTTGAGGGTACCGTTGAAGAACAGCGCCCTGAGGTCGCTGTAGTCAGTGGTGACTGCGGCTTCATCCATGGGCGGGTGCCTCAGGAGACGCGTTTCAGGAACGCGGAAGCGTGCGCTTCCAGGCCGTTGCCCGGCGCAGACGAGGTGGCCGTGGAGGCACCGCCGGTGGCCACATCCCACCGCCACAGCAGGTTCCCGTCCACCAGCCCGAAGATCCGGGTGGCGGCGCTGTAGTCCTTGGAGTGGCTGCCCCGCATCACCATGTCGGTGCTCAGCTGGATCTGCGGCCCCTTGATCTGGCCGTAGTACAGCTCGGAAATCCCGCCCGGATGCGAGATGGACACCGAAATGTCGAATCCACCGTCCTTGTTCCGGAGCGCCTCCACCTCGTCGGCGCTTTTCAGCGCCGGCACGATATCGGCGGGAATAAGGCCGGGACCGCCGTCGGCATCCAATTGTTTGCGCTCAAGCGCCCAAAAACCGGTCTCGACTGTGAGGGGCCGGAGCTTGGTGCCGTCCTCGTCAGTCAGCCAGCTTTCCGCACGGTACTGCAGGTACGGCAGCCCGTTGTGGGTGAACGAAACATGCTGCAGGAAGTGCTCAGATCCTTCGTCGCCGGATCCAAGCCGGCCGCGGCCCTCCCACTCACCAATGAGCCAGGACAGCGGGACCAGTTCGGGAGTCAGGTCTGTGGGTATCTCAATAGGCACAGCTGTTACCTCGTGAAGCAGCTAACAGGGAAGCGGTTCTACTTCTGGCCCTTGAACAGCCGATAAACCACAAAGCCGGCAAACCAGGCCATGGCAACGCTGGCGATGCCGAGCAGGACAAGGAAGAAAATTTCATATGCAAGTACGGACATGGTGCCATCCTAACGCGTTAGAAGATGAGTAGTTTGTCTATGAAGTAAGCAAGTGAACCAACCGCCGAAACAGGCGCCAGCCCCATCCCCAGGGCGGCAGGAAAGTTCAGCGGGGTACCCCGCAGCGTCACGAGCCGCCGGAAGCTGACCAGCACCGCCCCCACGACGACGCCGAAAACCGCGGCGGGCAGCACGGCAACGCCGGAGAGCACGAGCCCTGCCAGCGGCCCGGCAAGTCCGGCCAGGGCGATTCCCAGCGGGGCGACGATGCTGTCGGGCCAGCGGATCAGGCCGGCCAGCAGGGCAAAGGCAGCGCTCACCCCGGCCACGAGCATCATTTCCTTGACGCCGTTGAACCGGGCCCCGGCAATCCAACCTGCGCCCAGGCAGGACAGAAGGACGCCCACGCAGCAGCCCAGGGTTGACTCCAGCCGCTGCGCCTGGCCCGTCCCGCGCACAAGCTGGACGAGGAACACGGAGATGACCCCCAGGGCGATGAATCCGGGAGTCCAGTCAAGGTAGCCGGGAGCCGGAACGGTGGCTGCGGCCACGGCCGAACCGGCACCCGAAAGTCCGATGACCGCCGCCAGTGTCTTCTTGGCCGGGATGCCCAGGTAGTGCGGCCAGCCCACACCAACGGCCAGCGCAATGAGCACGGCCACAGCGAGAAGGACATCCGGCGTGCGGTAAATACTGGCGATGATGACGGCCAGGCCCGCGAGGCCGATGACCCCGACGCTCCAGGACTCCACGGCGGCCCCGGAGGGCGCGGCGGCGTTCACTTCAGGCGCGGCCATGGCGCACTCCTCTTTGACTCTGCACTCAAGTTCGCTGCGTCCTCATCTGCCTGTGCCGTTGACGGGCTGGGCTGGCGCCCTGACGGTTCAATCCTGCCCTATATGACTGCCATATGTCGCAAATGAGGCGCGTTGCCGGCCCGGATCAGTGTCTGCCGAAGAGCCGTTGGGTATACTCAAAGCTCAGCTACGCTTCCCGCAGGGGGAATGGAGACACTGGCCCGCCAGCGTGTCCGGGCTTCCTGCGGCAGCACAGTACCAACCGGTGAAAGCCCGGTTCAGTCGCCCAATGATGCGCGGACGGCCCCTTGGAGGAACAATGTCGCACATCCTGTTACTGACCAACAGCACCGGATCCTCGGTGGACATTTTGCCTGCCTTGGAGCTCCTGAACCACCGGGTTCACATCCTCCCGGCGGAACCGACTGCCCTGCTGGAAACGGACCCGTGCGACATCGTCCTCCTGGACGCCCGCAAGGACCTTGTCGGGGCCCGCTCCCTCACCCAGCTTCTGAAGGCAACAGGCCTCAGCGCACCGCTGGTGCTGATCCTCACCGAAGGCGGCATGGCCGCCGTGTCGTCCGCATGGGCGGTTGATGACATCGTCCTGGATTCCGCGGGTCCCGCCGAGGTGGAGGCCAGGATCCGCCTCTCAGTGGCACGGGCCGTGCCGGACGCGGAGGACACTCCGTCCGAGATCCGTGCCGCCGGCGTCGTCATCGACGAGGCGAGCTACACGGCGCGCGTCAACGGCGCGGCGCTCAACCTGACGTTCAAGGAATTCGAGCTCTTGAAGTACCTCGCGCAGCACCCCGGCCGCGTGTTCACGCGCCAGCAGCTGCTGACCGAGGTGTGGGGCTACGACTACTACGGCGGCACGCGCACGGTCGACGTTCACGTCCGGCGGCTGCGCGCCAAGCTCGGCGCCGACCACGAAAACCTGATCAGCACCGTCCGCAACGTCGGGTACCGGCTCACGCTGGTGCGCCAGCAGGAGGACGAACAACTCGCCGAGGCCTGACCCGCCCGCGATTTCGTACAACATTCCAAGCAAACATGAAGGCCCGGACTCTTTCGAGTCCGGGCCTTCTGCGTTGCATCAGTGGAGGACATACGGGTCGAACGTATCGAGGCCACCCCAGTGGTGGATCCCCCTCACATTCAGCTTCAGAAGCCGAACGAGATATCGACTATACCGGGCCATCCCGGCGGCTCCAAATCGGACAGCCGGGGTCACTGCGTATAGCCTTGACAGCATGAGTGTCGCGCATCCGGAGAACTGGCCCGTCACCGTCATCAAGGGCGGTGTGGACGAACAGCTGCTGCGTGACATCAGGACCCTGCTGTCCGCGGCCGAGGAGTCGGACGGCAACCCTTCGATCTCGGAACAGACCCTGGTCACGCTGCGCGCCGCGGACACCGGCCCCCACTCCCTGCTGACCCTGGCCCTCTATGCGCCGGATGAGGATTCCGATCCCGCCACGGCCCAGGACCTGGCGGGCTTCGCCGTCGTGGTCGAGGAGGGGGACGCCAGCGGGGTCCTGGAAATCGCCGTGCACCCGAGCTACCGGAACCAGGGCGTGGCGGACCGGCTCGTGAGCACGCTGAAGTCGGTCCGCGGATTCGACGGGCTGAAAGCCTGGTCCCATGGCAACCACGAGGCCGCCGCGGAACTGGCCTCCCGCTACGGCTACGGTCCCGTGCGGGAACTGTGGAAGATGCGGCTCGCCACAGCCGCCGCTGAACTGCCCGACGTCGGCCTTCCCGACGGCGTGGTGCTCCGCGCCTTTGTGCCGGGCAGGGACGAGGACGCCTGGCTGGCGGCCAACCGCGCGGCGTTCGCCCACCACCCGGAACAGGGTTCCATGAGCAGGGCGGACCTTGACGCCCGAATGGCGGAGCCGTGGTTCGACCCGGCCGGCTTCCTGCTGGCCGAGGACGGGGAGGGGCGGTTGCTCGGCTTCCACTGGACCAAGGTGCACCCGCGGCACGGCGACCACCCCGCGATCGGCGAGGTCTACGTGGTGGGCGTGGCACCCGCCGCCCAGGGCATGGGCCTGGGCAAGGCGCTGACAGTCGCGGGCATCCGGCACCTCCAGAAGCAGGGCCTGCACGCCGTCATGCTTTACGTGGATGCGGACAACGCTCCGGCCGTCGCACTGTACCGCCGCCTGGGTTTCACCCGGTGGGATGTGGACGTCATGTACGGCCCCCTGGACGGGCGTTAATCCAATCATTCGGCGCTGACCCCGGTCCGGCCGAAATCTGCGGGTCCCGCCGGGGCGGATGATTGTAAGGTTGAAGCTAAATCCCCCAGCACCAAGGAGAGAGCATGCAACCGGAATCCGCCGGATCAGCCACGACCGAAATCAAGGCGGCCCCCGTGCGTGCCCGTTTCGGCTCCTCCGAAGTGCCCGCGTCCCGCGCCACGCAGGACCGCATCGACATCCCGGAATTCGCCGCCATCCTCGAACCCGAAGGCGAAATCAGCCCGGACCGGTTCCTGGACCGGGAACTGAGCTGGCTTGCCTTCAACGCCCGGGTCCTTGAACTGGCCGAAGACCCCAATCTCTACCTGCTCGAGCGGGTCAGCTTCCTGTCGATCTTCGCCTCCAACCTCGACGAGTTCTTCATGGTCCGGGTGGCCGGCCTGAAGCGACGGATCGCCACCGGACTCGCGGTGCCCTCCCCCGCCGGCCTCAGCCCCGTCCAGGTCCTTGAGCAGATCGGCGAAGCGGCGCACCGTCTGCAGGAACGCCACGCCAAGGTCTACGCCGAGCAGATCCGGCCCGCGCTGGCGTATGAGCACATCCACCTCATGCACTGGGACGAGCTCGACGACGAAGCCAAGCACCGCCTCAGCGTCATGTTCGCGGAAAAGGTCTTCCCCATCCTCACCCCGCTGGCGGTGGATCCCGCCCACCCCTTCCCCTACATTTCGGGGCTCTCCCTCAATCTGGCTGTAGTGGTCCGCAACCCTGTCAGCGACAAGGAGCTGTTCGCACGTGTCAAGGTGCCGGACCAGCTGCCGCGCCTGATCTCCATCGACGGCCCGCGCGCAGGGTCCGTGCCGGGGCGCGTTGCCCGGTTCATCGCCCTGGAGGAAGTCATTGCCGTCCACCTCGACCAGCTCTTCGCCGGCATGGAGGTCCTGGAGCACCACACCTTCCGTGTCACGCGCAACGAGGACGTGGAGGTGGAAGAGGACGACGCCGAGAACCTCCTGCAGGCCCTCGAGAAGGAACTCCTGCGCCGCCGGTTCGGCCCTCCTGTCCGCCTCGAGGTCACCCACGACATCAACCCCAACATCCGGGCCCTGCTGATCCGGGAGCTCGGAGTGGAGGAATCCGAGGTCTACTCGGTACCCGCCCCGCTGGACCTCCGCGGGCTGTCCGTCATTGCGGGGATTGACCGGGCAGACCTGCACTACCCGAAGCACGTGCCGCACACGTCCCGCTACCTGAACGAATCCGAAACGTCCAAGGCGGCCAACGTCTTCGCAGCCATGCGCCGGCGCGACATCCTGCTGCACCACCCGTATGACTCCTTCTCCACCTCCGTGCAGGCGTTCCTGGAGCAGGCGGCCGCCGACCCCAAGGTGCAGGCCATCAAGCAGACCCTGTACCGCACCTCCGGCGACTCGCCCATCGTGGATGCCCTCATCGATGCGGCGGAAGCCGGCAAGCAGGTGCTGGCCCTGGTGGAGATCAAGGCCCGCTTTGACGAACAGGCCAACATCTCCTGGGCGCGCAAGCTCGAACAGGCCGGCGTGCATGTGGTGTACGGCATCGTGGGCCTGAAGACGCACTGCAAGCTGTCGCTGGTGGTCCGCCAGGAGGTGGACGGGCTGCGCCGCTACTGCCACATCGGAACGGGCAACTACCACCCCCGGACGGCACGCTACTACGAGGACCTTGGCCTCCTGACCGCCAACGAGCAGGTGGGCGAAGACCTGTCCAAGCTCTTCAACCAGCTCTCCGGCTACGCCCCGAAGTCGACGTTCAAACGACTCCTCGTGGCGCCGCGCTCGGTGCGGTCCGGACTCATCGACAGGATTGAGACCGAGATCCGCAACGCCCGCGCCGGAATTCCGGCCCGGGTGCAGATCAAGGTCAACTCCATGGTGGACGAGGCCATCATCGACTCCCTCTACAGGGCGTCCCAGGCCGGTGTGAAGGTCGACGTCATTGTGCGCGGTATTTGCTCGCTCCGGCCGGGCATCGCCGGGCTCAGCGAAAACATCACGGTGCGTTCCGTCCTGGGCCGCTTCCTCGAGCATTCACGCGTCTTCGCCTTCGCCAACGCGGGCGATCCCGTGGTCTACATCGGCTCGGCCGACATGATGCACCGCAACCTGGACCGCCGGGTTGAGGCGCTCGTCCAGCTCTCGGGCGGCGAGGACACCACGTATGTCCTGGACATGCTACGCCGCTACATGGACCCCGAAACGGCAAGCTGGCACCTGGACAGCAGCGGGGACTGGACCCGGCACCACCTTGACGAGGACGGCAGGGAGCTCGACGACGTCCAGTCCTGGCTCCTGGCGTCCCGGTCCCGCCAACGCGCCGTTGCCCGGCGGTAGGACCCGGGTTTGAAGAGCGATTCACCGGTAGCCGACCAGACTGACCACCCCGGCGAGCCCATTGCCGTTACCGCGGCCGGTGCCATCCCGTGGCGCGTCAAGAACGACGAGTTGGAAGTCCTGCTGATCCACCGGCCTAGGTACGACGACTGGTCGTGGCCGAAAGGCAAGCTCGACACCGGCGAGACAGTCCCCGAGTGCGCCGTCCGGGAAGTCGAGGAGGAGATCGGGCTGCAGGCCCCGCTGGGCATTCCGCTCCCGCCGATCCACTATCACGTGAGCGCAGGACTGAAGGTGGTCCATTACTGGGCGGTGGAAGTCGTCAACGGAGCCCAACTGCGCCCTGACGGCAAGGAAGTGGACAGCGTCATGTGGTGCACCCCCGAGAGGGCGGCATCCCTGCTGTCCAATCCGACCGACGTTGTGCCCCTTGAGTTCCTGGCCGCGGCGCATGCGAGGAAGGAACTGCACACCTGGCCGCTGGTGATCGTGCGTCACGCCAAGGCCAAGCCGCGGTCCTCCTGGACCAAAGCGGAAGGCGAACGTCCCCTCGCAGCCACGGGCGTCCGGCAGGCCCAGGCCGTCCGCCGGCTCCTGCGGGCCTGGAAGCCGATGCGCGTGGTCAGCAGTCCGTGGCGGCGGTGCGTCTCCACGATCGCGCCCTATGCCAAGGCCTCCGACGCGAAGGTGAAGCTCGTGGACGCCCTGACCGAACACCGGCACGCCCGGAACCCGAAGAAGACGGCGGCTGCCGTTGAGGCGCTGTTCGATAAGCAGCGGGCCGTGGTGCTGTGCACGCACCGTCCGGCCCTGCCCACCGTCCTGAAGCAGCTCAGTGACTCCATGAGCCCAAGGCTGAAGGGCGTGCTTCCCGTGGCCGACCCGTATCTGGCACCCGGCGAGATGATCATCTGCCACGTGGCCCACGCCAGCAAGAGCAAGATCGTCGCGGTGGAACAGTTCAAGCCGTTCGACGACTGAGGCGGATGCCCTCCCGGGCGGCAGGCCGCCACTCCACTAGACTGGACGCGTGAGCATCCCAACGCCCTATGAAGACCTCCTGCGCGATGTCATGGCCCATGGCACGCACAAATCCGACCGCACCGGAACGGGCACGAGCAGCGTGTTCGGGCGCCAGATGCGCTTTGACCTGAGCAAAAGCTTTCCGCTCATCACCACCAAGCGTGTGCATTTCAAGTCAGTGGCCGTCGAGCTGCTGTGGTTCCTGCGCGGCGACACCAACGTCAAGTGGATGCAGGACCAGGGCGTCACCATCTGGAACGAGTGGGCAGACACCGACGGCGAACTCGGCCCCGTCTACGGCGTCCAGTGGCGCAGCTGGCCCACACCCGACGGCGGGCACATCGACCAGATCGCCGAGCTCGTCGAAAACCTGAAGGCGAACCCCGATTCCCGCCGGCACATCGTGTCGGCCTGGAACGTGGCGGAACTCAAGGACATGGCCCTCCCGCCGTGCCACGCCTTCTTCCAGTTCTACGTGGCCGACGGCAAGCTGTCCTGCCAGCTGTACCAGCGTTCGGCGGACATGTTCCTGGGCGTGCCGTTCAACATCGCCTCCTACGCGCTGTTGACGTGCATGCTGGCCCAGCAAACCGGGCTGGAGCCCGGTGAGTTCGTCTGGACCGGCGGCGACGTCCACATCTACGACAACCACATGGACCAGGTCCTGAAGCAGCTGGACCGTGAACCGTACGAGTACCCGCAGCTGAAGATCACCCGCAAGCCGGCCTCGATTTTCGACTACACGCTGGATGACTTCGAGGTGCTCGGCTACCGCCACCACCCCACGATTAAGGCACCGATCGCCGTATGAGCACCGAGGAGACCATGGATCCGCAGGCCTTCAGCGACGACATCGCTGCGAACACCACCGGGATCGGGCTGGTCTGGGCGCAAACCACGTCCGGCGTCATCGGCAGGGACGGCGACATGCCCTGGCACCTGCCGGAGGACCTGAAGCACTTCACCAAGGTGACCAGCGGGCATCCGGTCATCATGGGCCGCAAGACGTGGCTGTCTTTCCCGCAAAAGTACCGCCCGCTTCCCAACCGGACCAACATCGTCATAACCCGGCAGGAAGACTGGGGCAGGACGCCCGAGGCGGAGGGCGCCGTCGTCGTTAAATCCCTTGACGATGCACTCCTGGAGTCGCAGTTCGCGCCCGGCTGCGAGACGATCTGGATCCTGGGTGGCGGCGAGATTTTCAGCCAGTCCGTGGACCTCGCCAACACTGCCGTGGTCACCACGATCGACGTCGAGGCCGACGGCGACACCCACGCGCCCCAGCTCGGCGCAGCGTGGGCTGCGGAGGACTCCGTACCCCGCGAAGGCTGGCTGACGGCAGCCAACGGCACACGCTACCGGTTCACCAAATGGAACCGCAGAGAAGGTTAGACACACAATGCTTAAGAAACCCGAAACACTCTTTGTGCTCGGCTACATGCTGCTGCCGCTGCTGGCCCTGCTGTCGGCCATCGTCGGCCTGACCATGATCCTCGGCGGAAACAAGATCGCCGGCATCATTGTGCTGGTTGTGGTCACGCAGGCGTTTGCCTTCGGAGCCTTCTTTGCACTGCGCGCCCGCAAGAATGCCGTCCTGGAAGAGACCGACCGGCAGTAGGGCCCCGCGATGGGGAGGGCTGCCCATCGCGGCGCCTGCGCACGCCAACTACAGTGTTGGCAGGACTCAGCAGCAACCGTTCAGACACTGAACGCTCAAAACTTTGGGGGATGATGCCACAGTGGCAGGCAACTTGTGGGGCGCGGATGTGGCGCAGCTGCGCACACTCGCGCAGCAGTTCGGAAAGGTCTCCGACAACCTGCTGCAGACATCATCACACCTGACAAACCAGATCAACAGCACGCCGTCGTGGAAGGGCACTGACGCAAGCCGGTTCCGCTCAGCCTGGAATGCCGACCACCGCGCCCTCATCCAGCAGACGGCACGTGCCCTCAAAAACGAGTCAAAAAGGCTGCTGGACAACGCCAACGAGCAGGAGAAAGCCAGCGACGCGGCTCCCGGGTCCGGCGGCGGTCCGGGCACTCTCAGCGATCCCGGCGGGACCGTGGCGGGGGTGCTGGGTGGCGTGCTGCTTGGCGGCTTGGGGGCGCTCAAGACCGGCCTGACCGTCCAGAAGTACATCAAAGCCCCGCTGACCCTGGCCAAGCACGTCGGGCAGTACGGCTGGGTACTGAAGAACCAGCGGGCGGATTTGGCTCAGGCGCTGCTGACGAAGGGCCGGCACCGGCTCGGCGGCCCCGTTTTTGATGGCCGGAACCTGCTGCAGACCACCAAGGGAAATACCGCCCTCGAGGGTCTTCTGAGGAACTCGTCGACGGCAAACCGCGGCATCGGCCTCATCGACAAGGCCACGGACATTGCCTCGCTGAAGAACCTCCATAATTACCCAGGGCTGACCAGGCTCGCCCCGTTGCTGGAGGAGAAGCCATGGATCGGCAAGGGCAGCAAGCTCGAATGGCTGGGCAAGGGCGGCCTCGCCCGCGGGCTGGGCTGGGCCGGCGTCGGCTTCAGCGCCGTTGACTCGGTCAACAGCTTCGCCAACGGTGATATCAAGGGCGGGGCGACCAGCGCGCTCAAGGCCGGCCTGGGGGTGGGCTGCTTCCTGCCGCCACCGGCCGGTACGGTCTGCCAGGTTGCCAGTGTTGGAGTGCTCGTCTACGAAAACTGGGACACCATCAGCAGCGTCGGAAAGAACGTTGGCGAGGGGATTGCCAATGCGGTGAAGGATCCCGGTAAGTTCGTCAGCGACACAGCGGACACGGTAACGGACGGCCTCAAGTCCGTGGGCAATTTCCTTGGTGGTATCGGCGATTAGGAGACAGGCATGACTGTTCAGGACCAGACCCAGCAAGAGCCGCGGCTCGGCGTTGACGTCATTGGCTTCGGCGTGGGCGAGTTCGCCTATCTTCTCAACGTCTTCGAGGGCCCTGCCCGGGACCGCTCCGTCAGCGTCTTTCGCGCCGAAGAGATGGTCGACGACGTCACCCTGTCTACGGCAGGTGCATCCTCGCTGCTGGCGCGGGACATGGCCACTGTCGATGATGACGGCGAGCTCGGTGTGAAGGGCGTCGCCGCTGCCGTCGCCACAGCACTCGGCCAGGCCACCCGCTGGACTGAAATTTCCCTGCTGACCGGCGACAGCATGGACAACGTGGCCTTTGTCGAAGCGCCCGAGGTAGCCATCATGCTCCAGCCACGCGTGCTCGGAACATGGTTCGTGTTCGCCAAGGACCCCTCCCTGTCCTCGGCGGAAGCCATCCTGCGCATCGTCCGGCAGCACGTCTCAGAGAACCCCGCGGGCTCGGCCTATCTCGTGTTCAAGACCCTGGACTCCGAGCAGCACCTTCTGATCCGGCGCGAAGACGGCTCCTGGACCACCGGCGTCCCGGACTTCGACAAGGACGAGGTCGCCGAGACTCCCCGCCTTGACGACGCCGGCCTGCTTGCTGCGATTGAGAATGCCCGTGGCTAGGCGCAGCGAAGGGGTCCCCCAGGACCCGGGCTATGTACCGTCCGCGCCCTCCGGGGATCAGCTGATCCACCGGCGCGCCGAGAACGGCGAGATCGTGGGCTACACGCCTGAAGAGTACGGCGTGCGCAAGGACGATGGCCTCAGCGTGGTGAAGCCCGTGAACAGCTCGGCCGGGTTGCTGGTCCTTGCTGTCCTGATCAGCCTGGCTTTTGGCGGCATGCTCTACGGGATTGTGCAGATGGCCCTCACTGACCAGTGGCACATTCTGGGCGAGATCTGGTGGATGTACCTGCTGATCCTCTTTCCGCTCCTTGCTGGATGGTCCAGCTACTTCAAGGAACGCAAGGCCGAAAAGCTGCGCAAGTCCCGGAACCTGCCGCGGCCGGTGGAATAGCGCGCCCCACGGAGGCCCGGGCCGGGACCGCCCTGCGGCGGCCGGCCCCCGAGTGACGTAACCGACTGCGCCCCCGGCGCTCCAAAGTCTAAACTGGCCAAATGACTACAGCAGCTACCCCCTCCGTCGGCCTGGTCGGATGGCGCGGCATGGTCGGCTCTGTCCTGATGCAGCGCATGCAGGACGAGGGCGACTTCGCCAACATCAACCCGGTATTTTTCTCCACCTCAAACGCAGGAGGTGCCGCCCCCTCCTTTGCTGAAGGGGCAGGCAAGCTCGAGGACGCGTTCGACGTCGAGACGCTGGCCAAGCTGCCGATTATCGTCACCGCCCAGGGCGGCGACTACACGAAGCAGGTCCACGGCGAGCTGCGCAGCCGCGGCTGGGACGGCCTCTGGATCGACGCCGCCTCCACCCTGCGGATGAACGCTGACTCCATCATCGTGCTGGACCCGATCAACCGAGACGTCATCGACAAGGGCCTGGCCAACGGCACCAAGGACTTCATCGGCGGCAACTGTACCGTGTCCTGCATGCTGATGGGCCTCGGCGGGCTCTTCAAGAACGGCCTCGTAGAGTGGGGCACCTCCATGACCTACCAGGCCGCCTCCGGCGGCGGCGCGCGGCACATGCGCGAGCTCCTCAGCCAGTTCGGCACGCTCAATGCCGAGGTCAGCACCGAACTGGACGACCCGGCGTCGGCCATCCTGGACATCGACCGCAAGGTCCTGGCCCACCAGCGCACCGACATCGACGCCACACAGTTCGGCGTGCCGCTGGCCGGCTCCCTGATCCCATGGATCGACGCGGACCTGGGCAACGGCCAGTCCAAGGAAGAGTGGAAGGCCGGGGTGGAGACCAACAAGATCCTCGGCACCTCCGCGGACAACCACGTCATCATGGACGGACTGTGCATCCGGATCGGCGCCATGCGCTCCCACTCCCAGGCACTCACCCTTAAGCTGCGCGAGGACCTGTCCGTCGCTGAAATCGAAGACATCCTCGCCAAGGACAACGAGTGGGTCAAGGTGGTGCCCAACAGCAAGGAAGCCTCGATGGCCGACCTCACGCCCGTGGCGGCCTCCGGCACCCTGGACATCCCGGTGGGCCGTATCCGCAAGCTGGAGATGGGCCCGGAGTACATCAGTGCCTTCACGGTGGGCGACCAGCTGCTGTGGGGAGCTGCCGAACCGCTCCGGCGCATGCTGAACATCGCGACCGGGACGCTGTAGCCCCCTCGCCCCGCATGAGCGGCCCGCCCCGCATGACCGGCCCCGTCCAGGGCCGCTCATGCGGGGCGGGGCCGTTTCTGCATGTCAGCCCGGACCAGGGTGGCCTGCAACCGGCGACGCAGCTCGATGGGTGCATCCAGGTGCTGCCACTTGAGGCGCAGGAAAATCCATCCGGCCTCGACCCTGGTCCGGGTTTCTCCCGCTGACTCCGCGCGGCCGTCCAACGAGTCCAGCACCGCAGCGGCGCGCCTGCTCCCCCGCTTGACCGTCGCTGCCCCGAGCCGGTCCTGCGGGCACGGGCCGGTCTTGCCGGGGGGTACGAGCCGGTCTTGCGGGCACGGGCCGGTCTTGCCAGGGACGGGCCACAGCGGCCCAGTCAGGACGCGAGGAACCTCTCGTACCGCTCGATGGACCTGTTAAACCCTGCCCGGGCCGCGGGGCCGAGGGGCCGGGCGTCGTCGAACGGCTCGGGAATGAACCGGGCGGCGCGCACTGTGCCCTGCCGGGCCCAGGTCCCGACCACTTCGCCGCCAGCCACGATCGCCTTCTTGAACACTCCATTGCCGCCCGGGACGATCTTCTGGGCATGTTCCGGCGGCAGCACCAGGCTGCGGTCGGTGTACCCGAGCACGAACTCGTCGAACCCGGGCAGTGCAAGAACGGTGCGCTGCCCGGGCACGCCGTCATCCAGCAGCGCGGCTGTTTCGGGTGCGAGCCAGTAGCTCGTCCCGCCAAACTCCAGTTCCACGAGTTCCCCGCTCACCGTGGCCAGGGCCGCCCGTGCCTCCGTCAGGGTGGTATTGGACCACCAACCGAAGTCCCGCACCGTCGCCGGTCCGTGGCTGCGCAGGTACCTCAGCAGCAACTCGGCAATGCCTTCCTCGCGTCCGAGGTCCCGAGAGGTGGTGATCCAGTCGTCGAACGCCACGAACTTCTGCTGGTTGCCGTCCAGCGGCCCCGGCACCAGCGACGCACTTTGGCACAGCAGCCCCAGCAGGTGGATGCCGCGTTGGCCGGTGGGAGGCTGGCCCCCGGCTTCGAAGGCTGCGAACAGCTCGGCACGGGTGGCCCCGGACGGCCGGCCGGAGGCACCGCCAGCCTCGGAAACCAGGTCCAGGGCGATCTTCCGGCAGACTTCGACGTCGCCTGCGGTGATCTCCAGCTGGCGGTGACGGCTCGACATGCCCTGGATCAGCCGTGCGGTGGTGATGTTGAGGATCCACCGCAGGTCCTCCGGGGCGAGCAGGTGGAGCGTGCCCCGCATTGGCCAGGAGCGCACGATTGTTCCCGTATCCAGGGCGGCACGCACATCGCTGCTGCCGGCCCCGGGAACCCGCAGGCCAACCGCCCACAGGGCCGCCTGCAGGTCCTGTGCCTGCATGGCCGTCATCCCGCGGACGGCCTCGGGCACGCCGGGGAATCCCTCCCCGAGCAGCCCTTGCGACGCCAGCCGCAACCGTCCGATGATCCTGGGGGTGACCCGTGTCCGCGCCGGCGATGCCATGAGCCCATCCTAAGACTGCCGCCACAGCACATGAACGGCATCAGCGGCATCACCGTCGGGCGCGGGAACAGTGGCTAGAGTTCGACGCCGATCAGCAGGGGCTCCGGGTGGAGTTCAATGCCGAAATGCCCGACGACGCCGTCCCGCACCTCCCGCGCGATTGCCACCATATCGGCGGCGCTGGCGGAGCCGCGGTTCGTGATGGCCAGGGTGTGCTTGGTGGACAGTGAAGCCCGCCCGCCGGAAACACTGCCGGCGTCCAGCCCGAAGCCTTTTCCGAACCCGGAGTGGTCGATCAGCCACGCCGCGGAAAGCTTGACGAGGCCGTCCGAACCACCCGGGTACCGGGGCGCATTCTCCGGCAGGCCGGCCGCCACCTCCTCGGAGACCATCGGATTGGTGAAGAAGGAACCGGTGGAGTAGGTGTCGCGGTCTGCGGGGTCGAGGACCATGCCCTTGGACGCGCGCAGCCGGAGCACCTCCCGGCGGACGTCGTTGGAGTAGGCACGCTGCCCCTGTTCAACACCGAGGACCCTGGCCAGCTCGGCGTAGCGGACCGGAGCGCTCATCCTGCCCAGCGGCAGCTGGAACTCGACGGTGAGGACGATGTAGCGCGGGGACCCGTTGACGGTGGTCTGTTTGAGGATGGAATCCCGGTAGCCGAACTTCAGCTCGGAGTTGGTGAAGGTCTTCACGGCGTTGCGTTCCCTGTCCCAGGTGCGGACCGCGGCGATGGTCTGGGAAACCTCGGACCCGTAGGCGCCCACGTTCTGTACGGGGGTGGCGCCGGTGGCTCCCGGGATTCCGGCCAGTGCCTCGATTCCGGACCAGGCGTGCAGCACCGCGTGCTCCACGAGGGCGTCCCAGTTGTGGCCCGCCTGCACCACCACGGACACCCCGCCGCAGGAGTCCTCCGCGCTGACGGTGAACCCTTCCGAGGCGATCCTCACGACGGTCCCGGGGAACCCGTCGTCGGAAATCAGCAGGTTGGAGCCGCCGCCGATGATCAGGACCGGATCCCCTGCGGCATCCGCCGAACGCACCGCCTCGATGATTTCCGCTTCCGTGCGGGCCTCGATGTAGTTGCCGGCGGGGCCGCCGACGGCAGCGGTGGTCAGGTCGGAAAGCATGGTGGGAGTCACCCGTCCAGCTTAACCGGGTTTCCCGGGGTGCCTGTTATCCGGTCCGCCATGGGTGACGCTACGGAAGTTTCCGCGCTACCGGAGACAGCAGGAAGCTCACCACGAGGACCGCCATGACGGCGAGCAGGGAATGCAGGATCCCGACATGCTCGGCCAGGAGACCCAGCAGCGGCGGCCCGCAGAGGAAGGCGCCGTAGCCAATGGTGGACACCACGGACACACGGGCGGCCGCTTTGGTTGGGTCATCGGCGGCGGCGGACATCCCCACCGGGAATCCCAGGGAGGCCCCGAGTCCCCAGACGGCCAGCGCGGCGTAGGCCATCCACGGAACCGGTGCGAAGACGAACAGCGCCAGCCCGGCGACGGCCAGGGCGGAGCACCAGCGCATCACGGGAACGCGGCCGAACCGGTCCAGCACCACGGTGCCGGCGAACCGGCCAATGGTCATGAAGGTGACGAAGATCCCGTAGCCGGCGGCTCCCGCGGCGTCGGACTGGTGGTGGCCGTCGGCGAGGGCCAGAGCCACCCAGTCCCCCGCCGCGCCTTCGGCCAGCGCCAGGCCGAGCACCATGACGCCCAGCAGCAGTGTCCGTTTATCCCGCCAGGCCTGCGCGATCTTCCGTTTGTTGTCCAGCGGCGCCGCGCCGTCTTCGGATCCCGGACGGATGATGGGGATCGGTCCGGTGGACGGGTCCTCGAAGTTGTCGGGACGGTAGGGGGCCGCGCGCACAACCGGCGTGACGTCCGCACGGAACCAGCGGGCCGCCGTCGTCACCGAACCCGCCACGACCAGCCCGACGGCGGCGAGGTGCCAGAACACGGGCACCTCCGCGCCCGCCGCCCAGGCCCCCAGTCCGGCGCCGGCAACCGTTCCCAGGCTGAAGGCGCCGTGCAGCCGCGGCATGATGTGGCGTCCGACGGCACGCTCCACGGCGGCACCCTCAACGTTGGACGCGGTGTTCCAGCTCGCGGTGCCGAGGCCGATCACAACCAGCCCGGAGGCAACCGCCAGCGGGCTTGCCAGCACAGACGTGCCAAATCCCGCCAGGACGAGCCCGACTCCCACCATGATGCTTCCGGTCCGGATGGTCCGCTTGGAGCCGAGCCGCAGCACTATGAGCCCGGAAGCGGACACGGAAAGGAACGACCCGGCCGACATGCACAGCAGCAGCAGCCCGATGGTCGCCGGAGTGAGGTTCAGCCCGTCGCGGATGGCGGGCAGCCGCGCCACCCATGAGGCGAAAGCGATCCCGCTGGCGGCGTAGGCCACCACCACAGCGTTCCGCCAGTGCGTTACCTCGGGTGCCTGGACAGAGGCAGTGCTCAAGAGCAGATCACGCGTCAGGCCACCTTGACGAGGGCCTGGGCCTTCATCAGGACTTTCTGTCCGTCAAACACGACGGCGAGGTCCACGCGTGCGGTGCGCGCATCGGCGTCGAGCGCACCGATGGTGCCGCTGACGTCGAACACTGCGCCGGGGTCCGAGGATCCCGTGGTGTCAGTGACCAGCACCGGCTTGGTGAAGCGGGTCTGGTAATCGACGACGGCGGCCGGGTCGCCCGCCCAGTCGGTCACCAGCTGCACGGCGGCACCCATGGTGAACATGCCGTGGGCGATGACGCCGGGGAGCTCCACACTGGTGGCGAAACTCTCGTTCCAGTGGATGGGATTGAAGTCACCGGACGCGCCGGCGTACTTGACGAGGTCCTGCCGGGTCACCTCGATGCTGCTGCTGCCGATGTCCTGGCCGACGCTAAGTTCTTCGAATGTGGGGCTCATGGTTACTGTCCCTCTCCGCGGACCAGGATGGATGACTTCGTGGTGGAAACGGGCTCGCGGCCGTCACCGTCTGTCAGGGCGAAAATCTCGGCGCGGGTGGTGATCATGGCGCCTCCGCCCATGGCCCGGACGCCGTCAACGTGCAGCTCCGCCACGAGTCGGTCGCCGGCGAAGATGGGGCGGTGGTGGGTGAAGCGCTGGTCGGCGTGGACCACGCGTGAGAAGTCGATGCCGGCCTCCGGATCCTCGATCAGCTGCGCGTCGGCACGCTGGGCGATGATGATCGCGAACGTGGGCGGGGCAACGAGGTCGCGGTGACCCAGGCCCTTCGCGGCGTCGACGTCGAAGTGGGCGGGGTGGGTGGCCTTGACGGCCCGGGCGAATTCGCGGATTTTCTCGCGGCCGACGTCGTACACCTCTGCGGCAGGGTAGCTCCGGCCCTGCAGATCCGGATTGATAGTCATGGCCTCAAGCCTATCGGGGTCGGCGCGGACCACCCAGTTGGCGGCTACTTCCGGAGGTTCCTGCGGACCTGCTGGCCGCGCACCACGAGGGCAATGATGTGCAGCACCAGCCCCAGGCCGATTACCGGCAACGAGGCGACCATCAGCCCCTGGTTCTGCGTGCCGTTTCCCACGAGGTTGAGAATTATGCCCGCAGCGATCAGTCCCATCGCGCTGAATACGAGGACTTTGTATGAGGCGGGGGCCGTGGCCCAGAATTCGTTCAGCACCGTGCCAGTTTACCCAGTCCCGGCGGCCGACCCGTCAGAACAGGGCTTCCTGCACCGCGGGCACCTCCGAGCTGAACTCCCCGAGCTCTATGCGCCACGCCTTCAGCAGCCCCAGGTTCACCACGAAGTCGAGACCCGAGCCGTCAATCGCCGCCAGGCCGTGGCTTCCGCACAGGGCCCCGAGGGTGAAGCCGTGGCTGCCGCCGTCCATCGCGTGCGGATACGCGTGCCGGGGCGTGGCCTTGCACAAACCGGTGGCCTGCCCGGGACGCACCCACTGCTCGTCCACCGTTTCAAAGCCCCCGACGGCGGTGCCCGCCAGCAGCGACCGCACCTGATCCGCGAGGCGGCGGTTCAGTTCGTCGAGCTCTTCCCCGCGCCGCGGGTCCGTCAGGGCAGCGGTTTTCGCAGCCGAGCGGACCTGCTGGGCCAGTCCTGCCTCGCGCGTGACCATGTCCTCCAGGAGGCGCACCACGCGGCCGTCCTCGGCGAGTGCAACGTACCGTGCAACCACCGCACCCTGCTCGGCCAGCCGGTTCCATTTCCGGGGCTGCGACGCCGTGCCGATCTTGCTGGTGCCGTGGGCGAACGTGGCAATGTACAGCCAGTGCGGCTGCATGAGGTAGCTCCGCAGCCCCGGCGGCACGCGGCCGCCGCGGTGGAAATCGTGGATCAGTCGGGAATCGTCCACCACGAAGCAGCGCTCACACTGGCTGCCCCGTAGGGCCGGGAACCGGTCGGGGCACGGCACATGTTCCCGCTCGGATAAGGAGATGACTCTGGTGTGCCCGAGGCAGTGCTTCCCGTCCGCCACCCGGAAGCCAAGCCGGGCGCCGGCGTGGAGCCGTAGCTCGCTGAATCCCTGGCCCGGCGAAAGCTGCTGGAGGCGCAAAACCGGGCTGCCGCCGTCGGACGTCCCGGAAGCGGCGGGCGGGCCATCCCAAAAGACCCCGTGCACCAGATAGCGGGTATCGGTCACGGGGTCTCCTGGCAATACTGGTGCGGGCTACAGCGCCGGCTGCACCCCAAAGGCTACCGCGAGCTTCATGATCTTCTCGGCACGGCCCAGGCGCGGCAGGTCGGAACCGTCGCGGATGACGCGGCCGTTGGCTTCGAAGTCGGCCATGAAGTCGGTGGCCCAGGCGACGTCGGACGGCGTGGGGCTGATGACCTCGTTGATGACGCTGGTCTGGTCAATGGCCAGGCACAGCTTGCCGGTCATGCCCATCATCACCGTGATGCCGGTCTGCTCGCGCAGGATCGGGTGGTTGGTGCCGACGGTGGGGCCGTCGATGGGCCCGGGCAGGTTGCCGACGCGGCTGGCGACCACGAGCTTGGCGCGGGGATAGGCCATGGCTTCAGCGGTTGCGGCCATGCCTGTGTCGCGGCGGAAGTCGCCGGAGCCGAAGGCGAGTCGGAATGCGCCCTGGGCCTTCGCGATGTTGTTGGCTTCCTCGATGCCGACGGCGCTCTCGACGAGCGGGATGACGGGCGTCTTGCCGTCCATGCGGTGGAAGCTCTCCGTGACCTGGTCGGCGGATTCCGTCTTGGCCAGCATGACGCCGAGCAGGCCGGGCGTGCCGCGGAGGCCTGCGAGGTCGTCGGCCCAGTACGGGCTCAGGGCGTCGTTGATCCGGACCCAGGCCTGGCCTCCGCCGGTCAGCCAGTTCACCACGTTGTCGCGGGCTGTGTCCTTCTGCGAGGGGTCCACCGCGTCTTCGATGTCCAGGATGATGGAGTCCGCTCGGGACACCGCCGACTGGTCGAAGAGCTCGGTTTTCATTGCGTTGACCAGCAGCCACGAACGGGCGATTTCGGCAGGGATGTTGCGTTCGTGCCGGGTGATCTCGGCGGTGGAAGTAGACGTCATACATCTACCGTATCTGGCCTTCACCTGCTAAGGCGAAGATGACCGGCCTCCGGCGGTGATCAATACGACCAAAAGCGTGATCTTACGCTCCCCGGGAACGTTCCGCACGCCGTCCGTCACAGGGTTTATTCCGCCGCAACTGAAGGTCTCATGACCCTCCGTTGCGCCGTGTTTCCGCGGATTTCCAAGGGTGTCCCGCCATGAACCGGGCGCTTTTCCCGGCGCATGAAGTGCGCTTACATCGATCCATCGGCCGCTGCGGCGGCCGCCAGGAACGGCCCCAAGCCGCCCGCACAGAACCCCGACGGCAACCGCCTGTACAGAACCAACCCACCGAAGGAACCTCCATGAAACGACACCTGACCATCCTGAGTGCTGCGGCCGCCGTCGTCATCGCCCTGACGGTGTCCGGCTGCGGCGGGAGCGCCGCCGGCGGTGACACAGGCGGCGCCGGCGCACCGGGCGCCAACGAAGTCAAGGAACTCCGGTACCAGGGCTGGGCCAACACGGTGACGCTGCCCGAACTGGCCCAGGACCTTGGGTACCTGGGCGACGTGAAGCTGAACTGGGTGGGCAACACCATCAGCGGCCCGCAGGACATCCAGTCGGCGGCCACCGGCCAGACCGACTTCGGCGGGGCTTTTGCCGGGGCCGTGGTGAAGCTGGTTGAGGCCGGGGCGCCGGTGAAGGCCGTGATCAATTACTACGGCGAGGACAAGCTGACCTTCAACGGCTTCTACGTCAAGGAGGACAGCCCCATCAAGACGGCCAGGGACTTCATCGGCAAGAAGATCGCCGTGAACACCCTGGGCGCCCATTCGGAGGCCGTCATCAACACGTACCTCCGCAAGAACGGCCTCAGCGCGGAGGAAATCAAGCAGGTCCAGCTCGTCGTGGTCCCGCCCAACGACACCGAGGAAGCCATCCGCCGCGGTCAGGTGGACGCCGGCTCCCTCGGCAGCATCCTCCAGGACAGGGCCATCGCCAACGGCGGGCTGCGCTCCGTCTTCAGCGACTTCGACCTGTTCGGCAGCTTCGCCGGCGGACCGTACGTCCTGCGCGAGGATTTCATCGCCCAGAACCCCAACACGACCCGGACGTTCACCACCGCCGTGGCGAAGGCTATCGAGTGGGAGCGCACCACGCCCCGCAAGGAAGTGATCGCGCGCTTCACCAAGATCCTGAAGGAGCGCGGCCGCAATGAGAACCCGGCCGCGCTGCAGTACTGGAAGAGCGTGGGCGTGCCCGCCAAGGGTGAAATCAAGGACGAGGACTTCACCCGCTGGAATGACTACCTCAAGTCCGTCGGCATCATCAAGGACGACCTCGACCCCAAGAAGCTCTACACCAACGAATTCAACGGCCTCGTCTCCAAGTAGCGCACCGCAAGTAACCCGGCCCCGCAGGGAAATAACGCAGGGACACAACGCAGAGAAACAACAGAGCGACACAACAGTAAGGAAGAACAATGACCGCCATCACCGAAACCAAGCTCGAATTCGCCAAGCTGGGCTCCCGCATCGGCGCCGAGATCCGCGGCCTTGACCTCAGCGGAGACCTTCCGGCGGAGACCGTGGCGCAGATCCGCGCCGCGCTGAACGAACACAAGGCGCTCGTCTTCCGGGAAGCCAACATCCGCTCCGACGAGGCCCAGGTGAAATTCGCCAGCCACTTCGGACCGCTGACCAAGGCCCACCCCACCGTTGCCTCCGTGGAGGGCGAGGAAAACGTCCTGCCGGTGGACAGCGAGAACGGCTCCGCCAACAACTGGCACACCGACGTCACGTTCGTGGTCAACCCGCCGCAGGCATCCACGCTGCGCAGCATCGACCTGCCGGCCTACGGCGGCGAGACACTGATCGCTTCGTCCGCCGCGGCGTACCGCGACCTGCCGGATGAACTGCGGAACTTCGCCGACACCCTGTGGGCCATCCACACCAACGACTACGACTACTCGGTGCCGAAGAATCTGGAGCACGCCAACGCCGAGGAGCGCCGCAAGGAGTTCACCCGGCTCAAGTTCGAGACCGCCCACCCGGTGGTGCGCGTCCACCCGCTGACCGGCGAGCGCGGGTTGTTCATTGGGGGCTTCGCGCAGCGCCTGCGGATCGTCGGGCTGTCCAACACCGAGTCCCGGGACATCATCCGGCTGCTCCAGGCCTACGTCACGCGGCCCGAGAACGTGGTGCGGGTCAACTGGGAGCCCAACCAGCTGGTGTTGTTCGACAACAGGATCACCCAGCACTACGCCCCGGACAACTACGACGGCCAGCCGCGCAAGCTCAACCGCGTGACCATCGCCGGAGACATTCCGGTGAGCGTCGACGGAACACCCAGCCAGGCGCTCAAGGGCGACTCGTCCACGTATTCGGAGGTTGCGCCGCTTAACTGACGCGCCGCCGTCGTCCTGGCCCAACCAGCTCGCGTCAACGTCGTTTTGAGCGCTCCTAACGACATCTGCTGCGACCTGGTTGGGCCATGCGGGTTTAAGCGCGGGTTTAAGGGATGACGCTCCCGCGGGCCGTGATCCAGAGCCGGTACCACTCCTCACGGGTCATGGTCTGCGCCACCCTGGACGCCCCGGCACAGGCCCGGATCCGGTCCGGGTTCGCCGTGCCGATCACCGGAGCGATGCCGGCCGGGTGCCTCATCAGCCATCCCAGCAGCACGGCCTCCCTGGTGGTTTCCCTGTCCCGTGCCATGTCGGAGAGCAGCTGGGCGGTGGCGTCTTCGGCAAGCGTGGGCCGTTCAGGCGGGTTACCGGTGTAGTGCCCCCGCGCCAGGGCGCCGTAGGCCTGCAGGGTAATCCCCCGGCGGGCGCAGTATTCCAGGGTGCCGTGCGGGAAGCTGTAGTCCGCGGCGCCCGGGTGGTTGACCAGCACGGTGCTCTCCAGCCAGTCGCGTTTGAGCAGGCTCAGTTCGAGCTGGTTCGCGATCACGGGCGTCTCGAGGCTGTCCTGCAGGAACTCGATCTGGGCCGCGGACATGTTGGACACCCCCAGCGCGCGCACCTTGCCGTCCGCCATCAGCTTCCCGACGGCGGAGCTCACCTCCGCGGGATCCATCAGGGGATCGGGGCGGTGCAGCAGGAGGACGTCGACGTAGTCGGTGCGCAGCCGTTCCAGGCTGCCGTTCACCCGTTCGATGATGGCGTCCGCGCTCAGGTCGTAGTGGGTCTCCAGGCCCCGCTCATTGAGCCGGATACCGCACTTGGTCTGCAGCTGGATGCGGTCCCTCAGCCCGGGAGACTCGGCAAGGACCTCGCCGAAGACCGCCTCCGATTTCCCGTTCCGGTAGATGTCCGCATGGTCGAACAGAGTGACCCCGATGTCCATCGCGGCCTCGACCGCCGCCGCAGCGGTTTCAACGTCGGTCATGGTGTACGGCGCCGTGGACCAGCTCCCGCCCAGGCCCATGCAGCCGTAGATCAGCCGTCCGCTGTTCACCTGGCCGGAAGCCGTTGCAGTTTCTTCAGTCATTGCATCACTCTTTCACTTCCGCCGGAGAAGTCCCAGCAGTTGAATGCGCCGGTTAAATGCGCCGGTGGCGGCACCCTGGCGAAAGGGCACGGCCACCGGCACGGTTTCACTGCGGTCAGCTGCTGCGGTTAGCGCAGCCAGGCCGTGGTGTTGGCCGGCAGCTTGCCGCCGTCCAGCGGGGCGCTGCTGACCAGCACGCTTCCGGCGGGAAGCTCGACGGCGGTGTCGCCGAAGTTGGTCACGGACTGCCAGCCGCCGGGGCGGCGGAAGTGCAGGACCTCCGGGTTGCCGGTTTCAATCCACTCCAGCTCTTCCGCAGCCTGCAGTTCGCGGCGCAGCTTCAGCGCCGTACGGTACAGCTCGAGGGTGGAACCCTCGGTGCCCTCCTGCGCCTCGACGGCGTGCTTGCTGAACCAGTCCGGCTGCGGCAGGTGCGCACCGCCGTCGCCGAAGCCGAAGGAGGTCCCTTCAACCTTCCACGGGAGCGGCACGCGGCAGCCGTCGCGGCCCACTTCCACGCCCCTGTTGCGGAAGAACGAGGGGTCCTGGCGCTCGGATTCCGGGATTTCGGCGACTTCCTGCAGGCCCAGTTCCTCGCCCTGGTACAGGTAGGCCGAACCGGGCACGGCGAGCATCAGCAGGGTGGCGGCGCGGGCGCGGCGCTCGCCGAGCTCCACGTCCAGGTCCTCCTTGGGCCCGCCGGCCAGCAGCCAGGCCTTGCCGTCCTGGCCCTTGGCGGGTGTGCCCTTCGTGCCCTTGGTTCCCTTGGGCAGGCCGTAGCGGGTGGCGTGCCGGACGACGTCGTGGTTCGAGAAGACCCAGGTGGAGGAGGCTCCTGTGGCGGCGGCCTCGGCCAGGTTGCGGGTGATAATTTCCTTGAATTCCTCGGCGTCAAAGTCGGCCTGCAGGAGGTCGAAGTTGAAGGCCTGGCCCAGTCCCTCGGGGCTCGCGTACCGGGCCCGGCGGGTGGCGTGCACCCAGGCCTCGGCCACCGCGGTGCGCGGCGGGTTGTACTCGTTGAACACCTCGCGCCACTCCGCGTAGACCTCGTGGACCTCATCGCGGTCCCAGAACGGGTGTGAACCGTCGCTGAACCCGTCCGTGCCGGTGTTGGCGGCACTCAGTTCCAGCTTGGACAGCAGCGGCTCGGTGAGGTCCTTGGTCAGGGCGTGCGCGACGTCCACACGGAAGCCGTCCACGCCGCGGTCGGACCAGAAACGCAGGGTCTTGAGGAAGTCGTCACGGATTTCCCGGTTGGCCCAGTTCAGGTCCGGCTGTTCCTTGGCGAAGATGTGCATGTACCACTGGCCGGGCGTGCCGTCCGGTTCGGTGATGCGCTCCCAGGCGGGACCGCCAAAGACGGAGTCCCAGTCCGACGGCGGGAACTCGCCGTTGGGGCCCTTGCCGTCACGGAAGATGTAGCGGTCCCGCGCGGCGGAGCCCTTCGGGGACGCGAGGGCCTCCCGGAACCATTCGTGCCGGTCCGAGGAATGGTTCGGGACGATGTCCGCGATCAGCTTGATGCCCGCAGCGTGCAGGGCCGCCGCCATCTCGTCGAAGTCCTCCAGCGTGCCGAGTTTCGGGTCCACGTCCCGGTAGTCGTCTACGTCATAACCGCCGTCGGCGAGCGCCGAGGGGTAGAAGGGGCTCAGCCAGACGGCGTCGATTCCCAGCGACTTCAGGTACGGGACCTTGGCCGTGATGCCCTTGATGTCGCCCAGGCCGTCGCCGTTCGAATCGGAAAAGCTGCGGGGGTAGATCTGGTAGACGGACGCCTGGCGCCACCAGTTCGGATCGGCCAGACGGTCGGAATCGGACAGGGTTGCCAGCGTGGCGGTGGTGGACAAGGGATGATCCTTTTCTTGTGGTTGAGGTTGTTGCTGGACTGGATTGATGGGTCTACTTGACGGCCCCGCGCATGACTCCGGACAGTACCCAACGCTGGGCCAGGATGTAAACCACCAGTGTGGGTGCCATGGCCATCAGGTACGACGCGAATGCGAGGCTGTAGTTGGTGTTGAACTCGCCCTGGAAGAGCATCTGCACGACGGGCAGGGTCTGCAGGGCGGGGTCGGCGATCATCATCTGCGGCAGCAGGAAGTCGTTCCACGAGCCGAGGAAGGCGAAGATGCCAACCGTGGCGTTCATGGGGGCCAGCAGCGGGAAGATGATCTTGCGGAACACCTGCCAGGTGGTGGCGCCGTCCATGCGGGCCGATTCCTCCAGCTCCACCGGGATGGAGCGGACGAACGCGATGTAGAGCAGGGTGTTGAAGGAGATGCCGCCGAGCACGTGCAGGAACACGACGCCTGCGGGGTTGTCCAGGCCAAGGAGTGCCGTCTGCTTGATCAGCGGCAGGATGATCACCGGAAACGGGATGAACATGGCCGACAGCAGGTACACGAAGGACCCGCGGAAGAACTTCCGGTTCCAGTTCCGTGCGATGGCGTAGGCCACGAGGGAGCTGCAGGCCAGGGATCCCAGAACGCTGAAGACCGTCACGAAGGCGGTGGACATGAAGGCGCGCGGGAAGTTGGTGGCCACATACGCTGCGGCGAAGTTCTCCCAGTTCATCGGGTTCGGCCAGGCCAGGCCTGTCCCGCCGATCTGGTCCGGGGATTTCAGGGCCATGGCCACGGTGAAGTACAGCGGCAGCAGGACTGTCAGGGAGGCCACCAGCATCAGCGCGGTGAGCCACCAGTTGACCTTGTAGCCTTCGCGGCTGGACTTGCGGGTCCTGCCGGCCTGCCGTGTGTTGTTCACCGGCTTGGAAAGTGTGGATGCGGTCATTAGAGAGAAACCCCCCGGCGCTGGATGAGGCGCAGCTGGATGACGGAGATCAGCAAGGTGATCAGGAAGTAGATGACGGCATTGGCCATCTGGTAGGAGTAGTCCCCGCCGGTGAAGCCGGAGAAGATGCGCATGGCCACGGACTGCGTCGCCATGCCCGGGCCGCCGCCGGTGAGGCCCACGATGATCTCGTAGGTGCCCAGGAAGCCCTTGAACCCGAGGATCACATTGATCACCAGGTACCCCATGATCAGCGGGAGCGTGAGGCTCAGGAACTGCCGGAAACTGCCGGCACCGTCCAGGTCCGCGGCTTCATACACCTCGGAGGGCACGCTCTGCAGGCCCGCCAGGTAAATGATGGTGGCGCCGGGAGCTGCCTGCCACACGGTGACCAGCACAATGGCGATCCAGGCCAGGTTCTCGTTGGCCAGGATGCTGGTGGCCAGGGGTGTGTAGCCAAGCCGTTCCATCAGCACCGGCAGGGAATTGGAGAAAAGGTAATTGAAGACGAAGGACACGATCAGGGCGGACAGCACCATGGGGATGAAGAACACGGTGCGGATGCCGGTGCGCCACTTGATCTTGGCGTTCAGGCCCAGTGCGATGGCCAGCGCCACAACATTCACCACCACGGTGGTGGTCAGGGCGAAAACGAACGTGAAGACATAGGACTGCAGGACCGCCGGATCCTTGAAGATGTTGACGTAGTTGGACAGTCCGATGAACTTCCAGTCGCCGTAGCCGGCATAGTTCGTGAGGCTGAAGAAGACGCCCACGAGTGCCGGCAGGGTGATGAAGAAGGCGAACAGTGCCAGGACCGGCAGCACCATCCAGTAGTACGTGGGATCGATGCTGTTCTTGGACCGGAACGTTCCGGTCTTTTCGGAGGCGGACGTCGGGTTCTGGCGTCCTGCGGGACGGGCTGTCTGGGCCACCCGGGAAGTGATAGTCATTGGGGCTCCTGAAATCGGGGTGGGGGTCAGAGCGCGGTGCGCTCGGCGACCCGGCGCCATTCGTCGTCGAGGGCGGAGAGGAACTGCTGGCCGTTCTTGCCGTACACAAAGGACTGCACGTAGTTGTACAGCGGCACCGACGGCGGGAAGTACGTGGTGGCCCCCTGGTAGTAGCGTCCCTCGGTGACCGAGCCGCTCAGACCGGTGATCTGGGGGTTTTCGACGGCGGGAGCGTCCTTGAGGGGTGAGAACGCGGCGTTCTTCGCGTTGTAGGTGTTCACCACTGAGGGTTCGAGCAGATAGCTGACGAACCGCTGCGCCGCGGCCATGTTCGGAGTGTTCCGGGTAATGGAAAGCGCCATGTCCACGTTCACGCGGGCTTTGGTGTCCGCGGGGTTGTTGGTGACCGGAAGCGGGAAGGACCCGAGCCGGACGTTCTTGTTGGCTGCCACCAGCTGGGAGAGCGCCCACGGGCCCTGCAGGTACATGGCGGCCTGCCCCTTCGCGAATGCGGCGTTGCCGTCAGCGTAGTTCTTGCTGGCTGCGCCGTTTTGTGAGTAGGCCGCCAGCTGCAGCATCTTGGGCAGTGCCGGCCCGAAGTTGCTGGTGAAGGACTCCGGGGCACCCTGGGTGATGTTGGCTCCCCGTGCGGTGAGCTTCGAGAAGAAGTCCGCCACGTCCAGCGTGCCGCCGGCAACGTAGTCGAACATGCCCTGCCCCAGGGTCCAGTTGTCCTTGAACGTTCCGTAGATGGGGGTGATGCCGGCTGCCTTGAACGTTTCGCACGCGGCCACGAATTCGTCCCACGTGGTGGGAACCTGCACCCCCTTGGCCGCGAAAATGGTCCGGTTGTAGATGACGCCCGCTGCGGCCAGGGAGAACGGCAGGGCGCTGGTTTCGTTGCCGTTGTACTGCCCCCAGGAGCTGACCAGGTCCTGGACCTTGGGATCAATCGTGGCGGCCACCGGCATGTCGGACAGGTCGGCAAAGACGCCTTTGCGGACGAAGTCGGCGGTGGCCTGCGCGAAGCCGCGGGTCACCACGTCCGGCGGATCGTTGCGCACCAGTCCGGGCACGAAGTTGCCTTCGTTGAAGTCCTGGATCACGCGGATGTCCGGGTTCAGTGCTTCGAAGTCCTTGATGACCTGGTTGAAGTAGGCCACGACCTCGGGCTTGTTCTGCATGAACCGCAGGGTGGTGACCCCGTTCTGTGTGCTGGGCGTGGCGCCGCACCCGGTGAGCGGCAGCATGGCTGCGGCGCCGGCAAGGCCGGCGGCCTTCAGCAGCGCGCGCCTGCTCAGCGGGGCGGTTCTGCCAAGAGCGTCCGCGTTCACAGGGCGGAAACCGACGAGCGGGCCTGGCGGCGCTGGTGGGGCTGGGGTCCGGGCGGGCAGTGCTTCAGGATGCTGTTCACGGTTGCTCCTTTGCAAAAGGCTGGGTGAAGAACTGGAAGAAAAGCCAGTGGTCGGCGGCCGTCCGGCCCACCATGCTCTAAGTTTATTTGGGATCTAAATTTAGTTCCTCAAGTATTATGTGGTGAAAAGCACAAGGAGGTCAACACCATGTCTGAGATGACGGCGGCAACGCCCCAGCTGTTGCGGCGGGTGAGTGCCGGAGCCGTCCTGGACTTCATGCGCGCTTCCCAGGCAGTGACCGTCACCGAAGTCATGCAGGCCACCGGGCTCACCCGGGCCACCGCCATCTCCGTGTGCGAGGACCTCATGGAGCGCGGCTGGATCAGGGAGCTGGAAAACCAGCGGGCCTTCGGCGGCTACCAAAAGGGCCGGCCGGCGCGCCGGTTCGAGCTCAACGAACGCGCCGGCTACGTGCTCGGCATGGACGTGGGCATCGCCAAGGCCACCGTGGTGGTGTCCGATCTCCGCGGAAAAGCGCTGGGGCGGTCCAGCCAGCCGTTCGCCGGCGCCGAAATCCCGGCAGAGGAACGCATCGCGGTGATTGACCGCACGGCCATGATGGCGCTGCACAGTGTGGGCGCCTCGCCCGAGTCGGTGCTCGCCGTGTGCGCGGGGATCGCCGCCCCGGTGGACCGCAACGGCGATGTTTTGGTCACCCAGCACTTCTGGGGGCTGTTCGACGTCGGGCTCAAGGCGGCGCTCCGGGACCTCCGCGGGTGGACGGTACTCCTTGAAAACGACGCAAACCTGGCCGCCTTGGGAGACCGCTGGCGCGGCGCGGCCGCCGGCGTGGACGACGTCGTGGTCATCCTGGCGAGTGAACGCTTTGGTTCCGGGGTCATCGACGACGGGCGCCTGCTGCACGGCGTGGGCGGCGGCGCCGGCGAATTCGCATTCCTGGACATGGTGGAAGGCGTGGGAGACACCTACGGCATTGCCTCGCTGGCCCGGGTCTGGGCCGCCGAGGCCCTCGCGGGCAAGGCCAAAACCTCACTCCGAGAGCATGCCGCCGAAGGCCCCGAAGCGGAACATGTATTCGCCGCTGCGGCTGCGGGGGACGCCGTTGCCTTGAAGATCCTGGACCGGCTGGCCGACCGGATGGCACGCGTGATCGCACCGGTCGCCACTGTCATAAACCCCGAGCTGGTGGTCATCGGCGGTGCCGTGGCAAACTCCGCCGGGGTGCTGCTGGAGGACATCGCCGATCGGCTCAAGAAGTTTACCGTCACGCCGCCGAGGTTGGCCGTGTCCCCGCTGGGCGACTCGATCGTCACCGTGGGAGCCGTCAGGTGCGCCCTGGATTACGTGGAGAAAAACAGCCTGGACCTGGAGCTGTCCCTGCCGGCCTGACCCGCTTCGCCGAGCACCTGCACAGACCACCGCCAACCACCACCGCCACAAACAGCGCGAACGTACACTTGGGGCCCCTCTGCGGCGCAGCTGCGGGGCCCCAAGTGTACGTTCGCGCTTGTTCTGTTCCGGGGCTGTCCTACTCCGGCATGATCATGGTCCGCAGGTCGAGCTGCCGGAGCACCCTGTCGGCCACCTCGGGGTCCGTGTCAGGCTCATTGCGGGCCGCCACGACTTCCTGGCGCGCGGCGTCCAGGGCGATGGTCTGGACGGTGATGGCCAGCTCCCTCCCCCGCTCGCGCTTCTCGGCCAGGCTCTCATTGCGAAGGCTGCCGTCCAGCAGCTCGGCGTGGAGCCTGGTCATCTTCTCCCTCACCAGCGCCACCTTCTCCGGCGGCAGCTCCTTCACCAGCTCGTGGTCCTTCAGGGCCGCCACGGCCGCAGCCTGCGCACGGCGGGCCAGGACCCGCGCCGCATCCCGCTCTTCCGTGCCGTCCTGGGAGGCCTTCAGGACCTTCATCAGCCACGGCAGGGTCAGCCCGGGCAGCACCAGCGTGGCCAGCAGCACGGCGCACGCTATGACGAGCAGCTGGTCCCGGGCCGGGAACGGCGTGCCGTCCGCGAGGGCAAGCGGAAGCGCCAACGCAAGGGCCAGTGTGGCCAGGCCGCGCATGCCGCACCACGTCAGGATCAGGACCTCTTTTGCGGAGGTCGGCTGCAGCACGTTCTTCCGCTTGCGGGCGGACAGCGCCAGCAGCCCCAGCCAGCCGAACCGCACCGCGAAGACCAGGATGCAGACCACCACGGCCGTCCCCACCATGCCGAGGACCGCCGAGCCCTCCGTGCGGATCACGTCCTGGATTTCGAGCCCCACAAGGCCAAACGCCAGCCCGGTGACAAGGAGCTCCACCACGTCCCAGAACGCCGTTCGGGTGACCCGCTCGGCGGCGTCCTGCGGCCGGGCGTGCCGCTGCATTTCCAGGGCAGTGACCACGACGGCGATCACACCGGATGCGTGGAATTCCTCCGCCAGGATGTAGGCCGCAAACGGCACCACCAGGGTGACCGCACTCCGTGCGACCATGGAGGCCACCAGCCGCGTGATCAGTGACGTCAGCCAGCCCATGGCGATGCCCACCACGACGGCAAGCGCCGCCCCCACAACGAACTTCAGGACGACGTCGGGCCCTATTTTGGTGCCTTCAACAGCGGCGGCCACGGCCGCCTGGAAGATGACGATGGCCGCGGCGTCGTTGAACAGGCCTTCGCTCTGCAGCACCGTGATCAGGCGCCGGGGCATGTGGACGCGGCCGGCAACAGACTCCACCGCAACCGGATCCGGCGGGGCCACCATGGCGCCCAGCGCGATGGCAGCGGGGATGCCGATCCCGGGGATCATGAGCCACGCAGCGCCGGCCACCACCGCCGTGGATATCACCACGAGGGCCACCGCGAGCATGATGAGTGTGCGCCACCGGACCCGGAAGACCGCCCAGGAGCTGCGCTGGGCCGTGGCGAACAGCAGCGGCGGCAGGAAGATCGGCAGGATCAGCTCGGGCGGAATCTCCAGGTCCGGGAATCCCGGGATGAACGTCAGGGCCACGGCCAGGAGGAGCATCAGGACCGGGTACGGCAGACGCAGCCGGTCCCCCAGGCCCACGGCCACCACGGTGGCGAGCAGGAGTCCGACGATGAGTGCCAGCTGGTCCATATACCCCTTACTTCACCGGTTCAAGCGCGGCCGAAACCGGCAGGGTGCCGTCCCGGAATTCGATCGTCCTGCCGGCGCATCCGGGCAGGTCCAGCACGGCCGCGGCGACGATGGCCACGTTGGCCCGCGACGTCTGGGTGCCGGAGGACGGGTCGGACGGGTCCACGTCGATCAGCCCGTTGCCGGGTCCGTCCGTCAGCGAACCGGGCCCCAGGATGGTCCAGGAGAGCCCGGAGCCGCGGAGGTATTCGTCCGCCGCGGCCTTGGCCTCCGCGTAGGCATGGAAGCTGTGGTCTGCGGGCACACCGTGGTCCGGACCGGCGCCGAAGTAGGAGACCATGACGTAGCGGTTCACGCCGGCTTCCACTGCGGCGTCGATGGAGCGGATGGCGGCATCGCGGTCCACCGCGTAGGTGCGCTGCGGGTTCCCTCCCCCGGCGCCGGCTGACCAAACCACGGCGTCGTGGTTCCGGAGCGCGGCGGCGATTTCCGCCGTCGTCGAATTTTCCACGTCAAGGACCGACGGCGACGCACCGGTGGCGGCGACGTCGGCAGCGTGGTCGGGGTTGCGGATGAAGGACGTGACGCTGTGCCCCTCGTCCGTGAGCAGGGCGGACAGCTGGAGGGCCACTTTGCCGTGGCCGCCGATGATTGCGATACGGGTCATGCCCCCATTCTGTCCCAGCGGGCGGCTGCGTCCCAGCCGCCCGCTGGGACGCAGCCGCACGCGTCAGGTGCGGTTGGCGTAGCGGAGGAACACGACGCCGTTGCGGAAGCGCCGTTCTTCCAGCAGTTCAAGGCGCAGGCGGACGCCGTCGGGGAGGTACTTTTTGCCGCCTCCCACCGCCAAAGGAGAGATGAACATCTGAAACTCGTCCACCAGGCCTGCCCGGATGGCGGAGGAGGCGAGCTCCGGACCGCCCACGGCCAGGTCCTGCCCGGCATCCGCCTTGAGCTGCCTGACGGCGTCGGCGTCGAACTCCCGCTCGATGCGGGTCCGCTCGCTGGACGGCCTGTCCAGTGTCCGGGAGAACACCACCTTGTCGGCCGCCTTCCAGAGCTCAGCAAAGTCCTGGATATAGGGAGGTTCCTGCGCGAAGGCGGACGGGTCTTCCCACGCCACCATGACCTCATAGAGGCGCCGCCCGAACAGAAAGGTGCCTATCCCGCGCTGCAGCCCGTTGACGAAGGTGTGCACTTCCTCGTCCGGTTCGCCCCAGTCGAAACGGCCGTCGCGGTCCGCCACGTAGCCGTCCAGGGACATGATGAACGAGTAGATCAGATTGGCCATGACGGGCCTCCTGTCGGTGCCTGATGCAGTCCGAGCCTAGGCTCCCGACCCTAGATCTCCCGCAGCTTTGTGACAATGCTTCGGGGTTTCCGGCGGCCCGCCGCAGCAATGGCACAGGATTCCATCAAGACCTCGTCAAGAATCAGGTCCGGTGCAGCCTCGGCTGTAATGCTGGTCTTCGCATCAAATTTTGCGCCACTTTTCACGAGACTTAAATGGGGGAAATCATGCCGGCAGGCCTGTTCAAGCACGTCCGAAAACGGGCGGCATCACTCGCCGCATCCATCCGTCCCGCCGTCTGGGGCAGGTCCCTTGCCGCGTCCGCCGTGGCGGGCGGCCTGCTGCTCGCCGGGGTGGCTGTCCCCGCGGAGGCCGCGTCCTACTATTCGGCGCCCCTGCGGACCGCGGCCCGGTCCCTTGCGGTGGCAGCCGAGAACAACGCCGGGTACGACAGGAACCGCTACTTCGGCTACTGGAATGACACCAACCGCGACTGCCAGAACACCAGGGCCGAAGTCCTCCTTCAGGAGACAAAGTCGGCCGTGACCTACACGACGGCGCGGCGGTGCACCCTGCGCACCGGCCGCTGGGTGTCCGTCTGGGACAACCGGGTCCACACCTCGGCGTCGGCCGTGGAGATCGACCACACCGTGCCGGTGCATGAGGCGTGGGGCTCGGGGGCGCGGTACTGGTCCCAGGCGCGGCGCGTTGCGTTCTACAACGACCTCGGCGACTCCCGTTCCCTGAACGCGCTGACGGCGGCGCTGAACTCCGCCAAACAGGCCAGGGGGCCGGAATCCTGGATGCCTCCCGCGAACCGCTGCGCCTACATCGGCCAGTGGATTGCGGTAAAGATCCGGTGGGGCCTGCGGGTGGACAGCGTGGAGAAGGCCGCGCTGGTCCGCTACGCAGACTCCTGCCCGAATGTGCGCGTCAGCGTCACCAGGGTTTAGGGGTTCCCGCCGCTGCCGGTGAGACAGGGCTTCCTGTCCTGCCCTACCGGTGGAGGAAGAACGGCCCCGCGCTGCCCGACGGCGGCGCGGGGCCTTTTCATGCCCGGGGCGCCTTCATATCGGGGCACCTCTACGCCGGGCACCGTCATGCCGGGGCGTCTGGCGCCTGCACCGGCCGGCCCGGCGCATTGAGGTCGATGATCGGAAGGTGGCCGTCCGTGCGGATGGCGTCGCCGCCGCCGTTGCGGTGGTGGTAGCCGGAGGAGAAGTTCCGGATCACGTGCACTGATTCCACGGCGTTGGCCGCCCGAAGGGTCTCGATGATGAAGTCCCGCTCTTCGTCGGTCCGGTCGGCGATTTTGTGGGTGATCTGGAAGGTGAAGAGGGACAGGCCGACACTTCGGTCGTACGTGCCGGCGCCCACCCAGTCCACCGCGAGTCCTCCGGGCAGCATCCAGCCCTCCGGACACTTCCAGAACCGGACATGATGCCTCTTGCGCGGGTTCCCCTCGATCTCCCGCTGGAACGCCATGTCCTGCCTGTTCCCGAACACATAAAGGGAACTCACCGGCGCGGCCGGATAGCTGCGTCCCAGGACGGTCGATTCAAGAGTCCGCCAGGCAGTGCCGGGAGTAACGGGGTCAGCCTCGACCCATCCGGCCGTGATCATGGCGTGCCGCAGTTCCTCCGCCGGACCGATGACCGCGAGATTGACCGGATCACCGAGCACCCCGTCACCGGTGCGCGTCCGACCGATGAAGTAGTCCGGGATGTAGAGGCTGCTGAGAATCTTGTGGATACGCGGCAACAGCGCATAGGCCAGGATCAGCCACACGGGCAGGAACACCCAGACCTGTTCAGGCCCTCGCGCCAGGCGTGCCAGCAGGAAGTAGTAGACCGCCCAGCCCACTGCCACCGTAATGGCCCCGTACAGCACCCTCTGAAGCACCGCCAGCACGGTGGCCCAGCGGCTCTGCCTGCGTTCCGTCCGGCTCTCCGGCCGGGAATGGTCCGGTTCGGCCGGAGCGGGCCGATTAACTTCACCCGATGTCACTGCCCGTTCTCCTCCTTTGCCGGATCGTCACCATGAATACTCTGTCATCCCTGGGCATGTGTGCGCGGGTCGATGACAACCCAGTGCTGCACCATGGTCCCCAGGCGTTAACGCTCAAGCCCCATGGAAGCACACCCGTCAGCACATGGCCGTTGCTGACTGCCAGTCACATCGCACTTTGGCGTTGAAACACTCGATTTTTTTGTTGACTCTGCAATGTCGCCCGAAGGACTCTTGAGGCTACCTACGCCACCTTGGGGGACACCGTGTACGACGTGAATTTTTTCGATGAGAAGCAGGCCATTACCGCGTTCGCGGACCGTGTCCCCCAAAGCGTGGCCATGGCGGCAGCCTTGGAGTTCCACGCCAACCGGTCCTCCGGTAATCTGACGGCCATCCCAAACCGCCGAAACGTACTGATGTTTTTCGGTATCGGAGGGATCGGCAAAACCACGCTGTCGGACCGTCTCGAAGCGTGGATCAAGGATGAACTAGAAGACCCGGGCGAGTGGGGGGAACCTCCGGATATCGATCGGATCGTGACGGGACGCTGGGAACTGAACAATTCGCACGGCAACCTCTCCGCCGCACGGCTGCTGATCGACCTTCGCGACACCATGGGAAAGTCCCAAAGGAACTGGCCCGCTTTCGACGTCGCGTTTTCTTCTTACTTCAGCAGTATCCGTCCAGGGGAGCCGTTGCCCGAGCTGGCAGGGAACACTGCGCCCGTGGAATCGGGCGTCGTAACCTTGGCCCAGAACGTTGTGCAGGACCTCAAGGACTTCAGCAGCGATCTGGAATTGGATTATTCAAACCTTGTGTCCGAAGCCGGAGGCGGTCTTCTGCGCAGCGCCATCAAAGTCCTGCGGGTCGCGGCCCGGCGGCACCAGGCCTTTAAGCACGCGCCCCAGCTGGACCGCCTGCTTGACAGATGTTCACGGGAGCCGTCTCCGGAGAATCAAATGCCGCATCTGGTTCCCCACATCATGTCGATGCTGACCTTGGACATGAATGCCCTGCCGGTGGGCAAACGTCCAGTACCTGTGATCTTCATAGACCATTTCGAGAAGGTACAGACTCCAGGACGGAGGCTCGGAGAGGAACTGCTGAATGCCTGTATCCATGCCCTGCCAGGAGTGCTGTTCGTCATCACAGGACGAAATCGGATGGACTGGGACTCGGATTCGCGACTCTCCCTGCCCAAGGCCGGGGCCGCAGCCTGGCCTGGCCTTGTCAAAGGAGCCGCCGAGGATCCGCGACAACACCTCGTCGGATCCCTATCCGAGGAAGACACCCGGAGCGTGGTCACCCAGCGTGCGGAAATTGAAGGCATAGCGCTCGCGCCTGCCGTGGTGGAGGCCATAGTCACAGCAACCAGGGGATGGCCCATTCACATCGATGCTGTTGCTACCTACATCAGGAACGTCGCAGCAGACGGCCGGCGGGTCCGAGTGGACGATGTCCGCGGAGATTTGACCACGATCATGGAGCTCCTTGTCGAGGACCTGCCCGATGACGAAACGAAGGCACTACAGGCAGCATGCCTGCTTCCGTTCTTTGACACCGCCCTTGCTGCAGCCGTGGGAAACGTCGATGAGGGCGCGGTGATCCGCTTCACGGGCCGTGCCATCATCATCAAGACCTCGGCCAGGATGTACCCCTTCCGGGTCCACGACGCCGTCCGCGACGCCGTCAAATCAGCGGGTCCCCATGCGTCAGGCGGGTGGTCCGAACGGGATTGGGCTTCCGCTGCCCGCAGGGGACTCGCCGAGGCACACAGCCGCTACGACGCCGGCAAGGCACTCCATGACGACGCCGCCATGATCCGCGCACTCGGGCTTGCCTTGCGCATCTGCCAGGACTACAGCCTCTGGGATGAATGGCTCACCGAGGCCGTGCCACACACCCCATCATTTGCCGGCATGGAGGACGTCATGCCAAGCCGCGGGACCCAGGGACTGACGCGCGAAGTAGAAGACACCCTCGAGTACGTTGCAGCCCATGAGATGGGTTCCACTGAAGAAAGCCTGGAAGTATTCAAACGCCTCGAATCAGGTGGCGGTTGCATGGCACGGTCAGCGTCGTTATGGATTGCGTACAGGCTGCGATCCTTGGGCAGATTCGCTGAAGCCAGCGAGCAGATCGCCGCGCTGATGGACACCCAGCCGGACAGGAAAGACCTGTTGCGGCGACAAAGCGCCATCACGCTCGCGATGGGCCGGCGTTTCCAGGACGGAATGGCCGCCGCGGACCAACTCAACCCGGAGCCAAGAGGCAGTACCCGGGACTACATTCGTCAGTTCCACGGAGACTTCTCGGGATTCATGGAATCAACGAGCCAGCGCCTCGCCGATGTCACGGCGAAACGGACCCGGCGCTACCATCTCGAGCTCGAAAGCCGCCTCGTGCGTGCCCGTGCTCTGTGCGGCACCGGCAACGAAAGTGAAACCCGCCAGTTTTACGACTATGTGACGGCCGTGGGCTTCCGTGTCGGACGGAAGCACGCACTGACAGCGCTCGGCTACTTTTGCATCACGGACCGTTCAAAAATCGCCTCCATCGCTGAGGAACTGCAGTCCGTGCAGACGGTCGCCGGGCCTCTCGAAGCTCAGGAGGCCGAGCTGTTGGCATTACATGCCCTGGCGCTGAACGACACTGCCCTGGGCGAAGAAGTCGCCTCGCGCTTCTCGGAAAATCCCCGGCCCTCTCCTCTGTGGATCAGGGCCGAGATTCTCCTGGAAGAACTCGGTATCCGTGTTGCGACAGTAGAAACTCAGTGGACAGAGCCCTATGACGTTGTTAGGGCACGATGGCTCAAGCTGTACCGTGAGCTGATCGCACGCCAGCCGTGACAGAAAAACCCCCGGAATCTCGCGGATTCCGGGGGTTCTGTTTGGTAGCGGTGGGGAGGCTCGATCTCCCGACCTCACGATTATGAGTCGTGCGCTCTAACCAACTGAGCTACACCGCCACGAATGAGAAAAACCTGTGTCAAGCCGGTCAAGACCGCCCTGACACAGGCCCTCATTCAGAGCCCCCCACCGGAATCGATCCGGTGACCTCGTTCTTACCAAGAACGCGCTCTACCACTGAGCTAGGGGGGCAACGAGTAAATACTCTACCGGAAGATTTCATCCTCAACAAATCGGCGGAAGGACGGCTCCGGCACTGTCGAAACACTTGCGCACGAACGGTTTTTATGGCCTTCAGAACGGCCGTCTAAGGCCTCTCCGGGGCTGGCCGGGTTGTGAGGTGCAGCTCCTTTAAAGCACTCAGGGACCGGCTCGAAAGCCGGTCCCTGAGTGTCGCAGGAAACCACTGCCGGGGAACTAGTCCCCCGGGCCCGAGGTCACCACCGGGCGGTGGTCACCACTTGGCTGTGATTACCATTTGCCCTTGCGGTTGAAGTCGCGGTGTCCGCCTTCGTTGCCGTGGCGGGGCTTGCGTGCGCCGTCGCCGTGGCCGCCGAAGCGGGAGTCGCTGGCCTGGCCGCGGCTTGCACCGCTGTCAGCGCCGATGCTGCGCTCGGAACGATCGCTGTACGAGCGGCCGCCGCGGTCGGCGGAGGAACGTTCGCCGTCGTTCTTGCGGAATTCCTTCTTGAAGCCGCCGCCGCCC
This sequence comes from Arthrobacter sp. Soil_N43, assembly GCF_057655195.1. Lineage (NCBI taxonomy): Bacteria > Bacillati > Actinomycetota > Actinomycetes > Micrococcales > Micrococcaceae > Arthrobacter > Arthrobacter sp. Soil_N43. Next base: position 13,389 of record NZ_JBDGML010000116.1, on the reverse strand, counting down.
TTGAAGTTGCCGCCACGGTCGCCGCCGCGGTTGCCCTGGTAGCCTCCGCGGTCGCCGCCGCCACCGGACGGCTTGCGGCCGTTGTCCAGCTCGAGGTGGATCAGCTCACCGCCGATCCGGGTGCGGGACAGGGCCTTAAGCTGGTCGGCACTCAGGTCCGCCGGGAGCTCCACGAGGGAGTGGTCCGAGCGGATGTCGATGCCGCCGATCTGGGCCGAGGAGATGCCGCCTTCGTTGGCAATGGCGCCCACGATGGAACCCGGCATGACGCGCTGGCGGCGTCCGACGGCGATCCGGTAGGTGGCATTGCCCTCGGTGAGCGTGCGGGTCGGGCCGCGGGAGCCGAAGCCGTCCTTGGAGCGTTCGCGCTTCTGGAACTCAGGAGCTGCCGGCAGTTCCTTGACCAGCAGCGGCTGCCCGCCCTGCGCCATAACGGCCAGCGCGGCAGCGATCTCTGCAGCCGGAACATTGTGCTCTTCCTCGTAGGAAGCGATCAGGTCGCGGAACGCTGCTACGTCTTCGGACTCGAGGGTCTCCGTGATGCGCTCGGCGAACTTGCCCAAGCGCAGCGTGTTGACGGTCTCGGCGGTGGGCAGGTGCATCTGCTCCACCGGCTGGCGGGTTGCCTTCTCGATGGAACGCAGCAGGTACTTTTCCCGCGGGGTCATGAACAGCACGGCGTCGCCGCTGCGGCCTGCACGGCCGGTACGGCCGATGCGGTGGACGTAGGACTCGGTGTCGTGCGGGATGTCGTAGTTGATCACGTGGCTGATGCGCTCAACGTCAAGGCCACGGGCCGCGACGTCGGTGGCCACCAGGATGTCGATGCGGCCTTCTTTCAGCGCATCGACAGTCCGCTCGCGCTGCTGCTGCGGGATGTCGCCGTTGATGGCGGCAGCCTGGAAGCCGCGGGACCTCAGCTTGTCAGCCAGGTCCTCGGTGGCCATCTTGGTGCGCACGAAGGCAATGACGCCGTCGAACTCTTCCACCTCGAGGATGCGGGTCAGCGCGTCGAGCTTGTGCGGGCCCATGACCTGCAGGTACCGCTGGCGGGTGTTGGCGCCGGTGGTGGTCTTGGACTTCACCGAGATCTCGGCCGGGTTGTTCAGGTACTGCTTGGACATCCGGCGGATCTGGCTCGGCATGGTGGCCGAAAACAGTGCCACCTGGCGGTCCGACGGGGTCTGCTGGAAGATCTGCTCCACGTCTTCGGCGAAGCCCATGCGCAGCATCTCGTCGGCCTCGTCCAGCACCAGGTACTGGAGTTCGGACAGGTCCAGCGAACCCTTGGAGATGTGGTCGATCACACGGCCGGGGGTGCCGACAACAACCTGGGCGCCGCGGCGCAGGCCAGCGAGCTGCGGGCCGTAGGCGGAGCCGCCGTAGACCGGGAGGACCGTGAAGTCATCGATGTGCTTGGCGTACGAGGTGAAGGCCTCGGCAACTTGGAGCGCCAGCTCGCGGGTCGGGGCGAGAACCAGGGCCTGCGTCTTGCGGGACGGGCCGTTGAGGTCGTGGAGTTCTGCCAGGCGGGACAGTGCCGGTACTGCGAATGCTGCAGTCTTACCGGTGCCGGTCTGGGCGAGGCCCACGACGTCGCGGCCTTCGAGCAGCAGCGGGATGGTTGCTGCCTGGATGGGGGACGGCTTTTCGTAGCCGACGTCCTGCAGGGCGGCGAGGACGCGGCCGTCGATGCCGAGATCGGCGAAACGGACGCCTTCTTCTTCGGTGTCGTCAGCCTTGGGGGCTTCCTCAGCCTTGGGGGCTTCTTCGGCCTTTGGGGCTTCTTCGGCCTTGGCCGGAGCGTCGGCGGGCTCTGCTGCGGGCGCAGCGGCCTCAGTGAACTCGACGGTCGCGGTGTCGGCAGTTGCCGTTTCGGTGTCGATGGCGTCGTTGTGATTTTCGGGCATAGGGAAGTTTCCTCATCCATAGGGGGCCAGGCGGCACAACCCGAGGTGAGCGGAGCCGCAGTACATGTGCCGTGGTTGCCGGGCATACATTGACCGGCCGGTCACGTAGAAGTCCGGCGCTTTCGCAATCCCGTGGCAGGACTTCCCGCTGCATCTCTTGGCTGCTATCCCAGCAGTCTGTACAGCGTTTTCTTTAGCCGGCTCTCCCTATGAAAATGCCCGCATCACAGTTGCGGACTCCAACACTTGCCAGTCCTGCCTCAAAAATTGGGCAGGAATAAGGGATTTCCGGAGTGGGGGATATTTCAAGTGTAGGGCATACTCCCGCCCATGGGTAACCGAGGGGCCCGGAGCACCGGTGAGCTTGGCCACACAAGCAGCCGTCACGCCGCGTGTTCCGCCCTCCTCCGGCGTCCTCGCCCCAGATTTGCACCGCTTTCCGGCGCAGACGGATACGGCTCGCGCGCCGATTCCAGGGCCGGCTCCCCGCAGGCTGCTGAAAGCGGTGCAGAAATGCCAGGGGCGGGAGACTTTAGCTGCCGACGCGGCGGAGCAGCTTCTCGAATTCGTCGTGGTACTCGGGCTGGAGCCTGACTTCGCCGTCCGCCTCGGCGTCCCGCAGCGCCTCCATGGCCTCAACGTCCGGGGTGCTGAACCAGCGTCCGATGGTCACGCCGTGGCTCGGCACGAACAGCCGGTGGATGTGGTCGCCCGCCTGGATGGACCCCGTCCGGATCACCCGGAGGTATGTGCCAACACGTCCGGCCTCGGTGAAGCGCTTGACCCAATGGCTCTCCCCCATCCGCCGCTGGAAGGCAGCGCACGGCACGCGGGGCGAGGTGACCTCGACTTCCACGTCCAGGCCGATCTTCCAGCGCTCACCGATGACGGCGCCGGTGGTCTCGATACCGGAGACCCTCAGGTTCTCCCCGAAAATGCCCGGCGGCAGCTCACGCTCCAGCTGGCCGACCCAGAAGTCAGCGTCGGCTTGGGAATAGGCGTAGAGGGCCTGGTCCTCGCCGCCGTGATGGATCCGGCTGGCCTGGACGTCACCATGCACCCCGAGCTTGTGCACCTTCACCGGCCCCTCCACGGGGCGCTTGTCGATCGCGGTGACGCCCACGCTCCCCTCATCAGGCAGGAGCTGGTGTACCCGGCAGACGGCGAGCAAAGTGGCTGTGTCCATGGCAACAGTCTAGGTTCTCGGTCCGCCGGGCGTTCCAGCAGGCTCTTGGCGGGATGTGCCCGGGATATTTCGTTCGCGGCGCGGCGGTGCAGCTACTAGGCTGGCAGCAGGATTTGCGTGCGGTTTCGGCCCGCCAAGGACGGCAACGCCAACGGCGTGAATCGCCCAGCCGGAACACATCAGCCAGAACAGATCGGCATGGACCAGCAGGGGGAACCATGGACCCGGAGAAAGACCAGCCCAAAGACCGCGACGACGATGCGCGCGACGATGCGTCTGCCGCCGGCGCCCCCAAGCCTCCGCCTTGGCAGGTGCCCAAGCCGGAGCTCCGGCCCGAGCTGCTGCGCCCCGCGGCAGGGCAAGACGGAACGGGAAAAGACGGGGCAGGGCAAGACCAGTCCGGGCCTCCCCAGCCCAGCCCCATCATCGACCCCTTCGCCCGGGAACGCGAGCGCGAACTCAACTCGGCGGCGGCAAGGAAGAAGCGCTCGCAGCGCCGCACCGTGGTGGTAGGCCTTGGCGTGACGGCCTTGCTGGCAGGCACTATCACGGCGATCGTGGCCAGCAACGAACAGGAACCCGAGTACGCGCAGGTGTGTTTCAACGAGGAAACCGGCGAACGCGTGGAGGACACCCAGTGCAACAGCAGCGCGGGGCGCGGCGGAGCCCTCTACGCCTGGTACTTCTACGCCCGCGGCGCCAGCGTTCCGGGCGTGGGACAGAGCCGGAACGCCTATCCGAATTTCACCAGGACTGTTCCGCAGGGCGCCAAGGCGTCCACGGGGTACAGCACCAAGGGCGGCACGGTCAGCAGGGGCGGCTTCGGCAGCAGCTCCAAGGGCGGAAGCACGGGGGGCTAAGTGAAGCGTTTATTGTCAGAACCCCGGCCGGACTGGAAACAGAAAATTGAAGAGCAGGGCCTGGTGTTCTCGACCACCACCATGCCGGACGGCAGGAAGATCGAGTACTGGAACGAGTCGGCGTACTACGAGTTCACCATGGACGAGGTCGAGGCGCTCGAGGTCACGGCCGAGGAAATGCACGCGATGTGCCTGGAGGCCGCGAAGTTCCTGGCCACCGGCGCCATGGGATCCATTGGCATCGGCCAGCAGGGCCTGGAGTTGGCGGCCGAGTCGCTGCAGGCCGGAGACATGGACATCTATGGCCGCTTCGACTTCATCTATGACGGCCGGGGCGGCGCCGCCAAAATGCTGGAGTACAACGCCGACACACCCACCGGCCTGATCGAGGCTGCCGTGGCCCAGTGGTTCTGGCTGCAGGATGTCTTTCCCGAGAAGGACCAGTGGAACGGCATCCACGAGGCCCTCATCCGGCAGTGGAAAAAGCTCCAGTACCGCACAGGCATGAGCACGCTCCACATCGCCCACTCGGAGGCCGAGGAATCCGGCGAGGACTGGATGACGGCGGCTTACATGCGGGACGTGGCCAGCCAGGCGGGCTGGACCACCATCGGCATCAACATGTCGGACATCGGCTGGGACCCGAACCTGAACCGCTTCGTGGACCTGGACAACTTCATGATCAGCACCATCTTCAAGCTCTACCCGTGGGAGCTGATGCTGAAGGAGCCGTTCGGCCACCGCCTCCTGCAGCGTGCCCACAATCCGCGCTGGGTGGAGCCGGCCTGGAAGATGCTGCTCTCCAACAAGGCGCTGCTGGCCGCCCTCTGGCATTTGTATCCGGACCACCCCAACCTGCTTCCGGCCTACCTGAATGAGCCGGGGCCGCTGAAGGAATGGGCTGCCAAGCCGCTGCACGGCCGCGAGGGCGACAACATCAAGATCCGCGCCGAAGGCATCAGCATGGAGCAGCCCGGCGGGTACGGCCGCGAGGGCTGGTGCTACCAGCAGTTCCATCCGCTTCCCGATTTTGACGGCAACCACCCCGTCCTTGGCCTGTGGGTGGTGGACGGCGAATCGGTGGGCTGCGGCATCCGCGAATCCGACGGGCCCATCACCGACTACTTCTGCCGGTTCGTGCCCAACACCATCGACGCGCCGGCGCCCCTCTCGGCCCAGGCCCACTCCAACAAGGCAGGTATCGCCCTATGAGCACCGGAACCACGACGGCGGGCGGCGGCGCCGGGAAGCAGCCAGGCAGCGGGGTTCCCGCCAAGGGGCTGCACGCCGGCATCCTCGACCTGGGTGACTCCGTCATGCTGGGCCTGGCCTCCACTGCGCCCGTCTACTCGCTGGCGGCCACCCTGGGCCTGATCGTGGCTGTGAACGGGAACTACACTCCCCTGATCCTGGTCCTGGGCTTCATCCCCGTGCTGTTCATCGCCTACGCATTCCGGGAGCTCAACAGCGCCATGCCGGACTGCGGCACCACGTTCATCTGGGCGCGCCGCGCCTTTGGTCCGTGGGCCGGCTGGCTGGGCGGTTGGGGGGTGGCCCTGGCCGGCATCGTGGTCCTGGCGAATCTTGCCCAGGTGGCCGGGCAGTACCTGTGGCTGCTCGTGGGAGACGGTTCCCTGGCCGGGAACACGCTGCTGGTCACCGCGACGGGCGTGGTGTTCATCGCCTTCATGACCCTGGTCAACTACCGCGGGATCCGGCTGGGCGAACACGTCCAGCGCGTCCTGACCTACGTGCAGTACATCTCGCTAGGCGTTTTCGCCGTCGCCATCATTTTCAGGATCGCGGGGGGCGCTCCAGAAGGCCAGGCCTTCGATTTTGAGTGGTTCAACCCGGTGGGGGCCTTCGCTGATCCGGGCGAGGTGGTCCACGGAGCCCTGCTGGCGCTGTTCATCTACTGGGGGTGGGACACCTGCCTGGCGGTGAACGAGGAAACAGAGAACCCTTCCACCACCCCGGGCCGGGGCGCCGTGATCTCGGCCTTCGTCCTGGTGGCCATTTACGTGTCCGTGGCACTGCTGGTGATGATGTACGCCACGGTGGGGTCAGAGGGCATCGGCCTCGGCAACAGCGAAAACCAGAACGACGTCTTCCTCGCCATGAAGGACGTGGTGCTGGGCCCATGGGGCTGGCTGATCGTCGTCGCCGTCCTGGCTTCGGTGCTCTCCTCGACGCAGACCACCATCCTTCCGACGGCGCGCGGAACCCTGTCCATGGGGGTCCACGGCGCGTTGCCACCGAAGTTCGGTGAGGTCCATGCCCGGAACCAGACGCCCGGGTTCTCGACTCAGGTGATGGGCGCCGCTGCCATCGTGTACTACGTGGCGATGAGCTTTCTTAGCGAAAACCTGCTCTCGGACTCCATCAGCTCGATCAGCCTCTTCATCGCGTTCTACTACGCACTGACCGGGTTCGCGTGCGCCTGGTACTTCCGCGGAACCCTCCGCGACTCCGCCAGGAACCTCTGGCTCCGCGGCGTCCTGCCCCTTCTGGGCGCCCTCACCCTGACCGCCGCGTTCTTTGTTTCCGCTGTCCAGATGTGGGACCCGGCCTACGGGGACACCGAAATCTTCGGCGTCGGCGGCGCGTTTGTCAGCGGCGTGGTGCTGCTGGGCCTGGGCGTGGTGCTGGCCGTGGTCTGCCGGTTCCTGCCGTCCACGCGGGCCTATTTCCAAGGCAGGCAGCGCGTTGCGTCCGGGCCCCAGGGCGGCTCCGTCGGATGACGCATGCACCGTAGGATGCTGGCATGAGCAACGACGCCCTTGACCCCGCGGCAGCAACGGCCGAGTACGGCCTTCCCGACCCCTCAGACATCCTGGCCCTGGACTCACTGCTGATGCCTGAGGAGCTGGCGCTGCGGCAACGGATCCGCGACTTCACCGACCAGCAGATCCGGCCCGACATCGCGGACTGGTACGACCGCGGCGTCTTCCCGGGGCACCTGCCCGCGCAGCTGGGTGAGCTGGGCGTGCTCGGCATGCATCTGGACGGCTACGGCTGTCCCGGCCGCACAGCTGTGGAATACGGGCTGGCGGCGATGGAGCTCGAGGCCGGTGATTCGGGGATCCGCACGTTCGTCTCAGTCCAGGGTTCGCTGGCCATGTCTGCCATCCACAAGTGGGGCTCCGAGGACCAGAAGCAGGAATGGCTCCCCCGCATGGCCGCCGGCGAGCTGATCGGCTGCTTCGCGCTGACGGAGCCGTCCGCCGGGTCCGACCCGTCGTCCATGGCCACCGTGGCCAGGCGGGACGGCACGGGCGAGGACGCCGGCTGGATCCTGGACGGCGCCAAGCGCTGGATCGGGCTCGCCTCGATTGCCGATGTGATGGTGGTGTGGGCCAAGACCGACGACGGCGTCCGCGGCTTCCTGGTCCCGGCCGGCACCGATGGGGTCACCGCCACGCCCATTGAGCGGAAACTCTCGATGCGCGCCTCGGTCCAGTGCGACATCACGTTCGACGGCGTCCGGCTGGGACCGGATGCACTGCTGCCCGGTGCGCGCGGACTCAGCGGACCGTTCTCCTGCCTTAACGAGGCCCGCTACGGCATCGCGTGGGGTGCGATGGGCGCTGCCCGCGACTCCTACGAGGCCGCCCTGCAATATGCGATGGACCGGCAGCAGTTCGGCAAACCACTGGCCGGATATCAGCTCACCCAGGAAAAGCTGGTGAACATGCTGCTGGAGGTCCAGAAGGGCACCATGCTTGCCCTCCAGTTGGGCAGGCTCAAGGACTCCGGCCGGCTGCAGCCGGAACAGATTTCCCTGGCCAAGCTGAACAACGTCCGCGAAGCCATCAAAGTGGCCCGCGAGGCCCGGACCATCCTGGGCGGCAACGGGATCACGCTGGACTACTCTCCGCTGCGGCATGCGGCGAACCTGGAGTCGGTGCGCACCTACGAGGGTACGGACGAGGTCCATACGCTGATCCTCGGCCAGCACATCACCGGGCTGTCCGCCTTCCGTTAGGCAAGGACCGCTGGTTGAAACCGGTCAGGCGGAGAAGCCGCCGTCGGCCTTGATCAGCTGGCCGGAGACCCAGCGGCCCGCCGGGGACAGCAGGAAGGCCACCGTACCTGCCACGTCCGCCGGCGTTCCCAGCCTGCCACCGGGCTGGCGCCGGGTGCCTTCCTCACGCACTTCCTGGCTCATCCAGCCGGTGTCCACCGGCCCGGGGTTCAGCACGTTCGCGCTGATGCCGAGCGGCCCCAGCTCCCGGGCGGCGGCAATGACGATCCGGTCCAGCGCCCCCTTGGATGCGCCGTACGGAAGGTTGAAGGCTGTGTGGTCACTGGTCAGCGCAACGATCGCGCCGCCGTCCTGCCCCGCCTGCCGGGCGAAGGCTGCCACCAGCTGCCAGCTGGCGCGGGTGTTTACGGCGAAATGGCGTTCGAAGCTTTCCAGCGAGGTGTCCAAAACCCCCGAATCGACGGACTCCGCGTGGCTCAGCACCATGCCCTGGAGCGTGCCGGCCTGCTCCGCGACGCTGGCCATCAGCCGGTCCACGGCCTCTGGGTCCTGAAAGTCCGCGGGCACGGCCACCACCTTGGCGCCGATCGCCTCCAGCTCTGCGGTGAGCCGTTCGACGTCGTCCGGCTGGATCCCCCACGGCATCCTGGCGTCATAGTCCTGCCAGTAGGTCAGCACCAGGTCCCAGCCGTCGGCGGCGAGCTGCCGGGCGATGCCGGCGCCGATCCCGGCCAGCCGGCCGACGCCGGTGACCAAGGCCGTCCTGCGCTGGGGTTCTGCAGGCTGGGGTGCCACACCATGGTTCATGCCGGCAGCTCCTTGAGGTTGCCCCGCCGCAGGACCACGAACCAGCAGGCCAGGATGGCCAGCCCGCAAAATACCCCGGCGCTGGAGGCCATAATCCACAGCCCGGGCGTTTGGAGGTCGAGGTTCTCCGCTCCCAGCGCCGCGCCGATGGTCTTGGGCGAAAAGAAAAACACCACGATCGAAACGCCCAGCAGGCAACCCATGAGAGAGCGCGTGGCCATATGCCGCCGGGGTGTTTCACGCAGGGTCCAGGCGAATGCCGGCAGCACGGCGGCCATCCAGACCCAATGGTGGGACCAGGAAACGGGGCTGATCAGCAGCATGGTGAGGGCCGTGGCGCAGATAGCCACCACCCGGGCTCCCTGACGGCTGGCAATCCTGATGACCGCCGCGCCCAAGGCCACCACGAGGAGGCTCAGGACCAGCCACGGGACGGTGACGCCGGCGGCGGGGACACCGAAGTGGAGCAGCGCGCCCTTGATGGAGAGGTTGTCCACGTACCCTGCCCCGCCGATCCGGGACGTGTCCGGAAGGATCTCGAGCCAGAACCGCAGGGACTCGGCGGGGCGGAGGAACCAGCCGAGCAGTACGGTGGCAGCGAATCCGGCGCCCATGTTCAGCAGTCCGCGCCAGTCCTTGCGCATCAGGAAGTACAGGCCAAACACGAGTGGCGTCAGCTTGATGCCGGCCGCCACACCCACGAGGAATCCGCTCCCTGGCTGGCCCCGGCTCCATCGGGCGTCCCGGCCCAGCAGGTCTGCCGCCATCATCCCCATGAGCAGGATGTTGATCTGGCCGAAGGCCAGGGTTTCCCGCCACGGACCGAGGTTCAGGACGGCCAGAAGCAGCACCACCGCGCCGAGCCGGTTTCGCAGCGAGGGCCATGTGGCCGCGGCGAAGGTGCTGCGCCAGTCAGGTTTGGCGTTCCAGTAGCGGACCCCCCTCGCCGCCACCCAGGCGGCCACGGCCACTCCGGCGGCGTTGAACAACATCAGGGCGGTTGCCTGTGGCAGCTGTGCGAGCAGGCTGAAGAGGAGCGCAGCAAACGGCGGGTAGGTAAAGGGCAGCTGCGGGCCGCCGGCCCACTCCAGCGTCAGGCGGTAGAGACCCGACGGGTCAAGGCCGGTCTCATGGAGCACCCTGCCGCCGTGCCAGTAGACGCTGAAGTCCAGGCCGCCCTTCTCGCTCCAGTCGCCGAGCCGTGACGAGATGAAGACGGCGGCGGCCAGCACGGCGACGACGGTGAGCATCTCGGCGGCGACCACAGCGATCCGGGGATCCCGCAGCCTTTCCTGCCTGGTGACCGTTCCCGCCGCACCGTCACCGGCCAGGATTTCAGTAGCCAGGGTGCCAGTGGCAGGGGCGTCAGCACCAAGAACGTCAGTAGGAAGCGCGTCGGTAGGACTGCCCTTGGTTTGGGCGTCGAGAAGTGCCATTCAGTGTCCCCCGTGGTGTGATGCCGTCAGTGCCGAAGGACCCGGGCCCGGTCAAGTGCCGGGGTCGGCGCCCGCGCTCATTCTACTGAGGGCTGGCCGCTTCCACCGGTGCACGGCGCCCCGTGTCCCCCGTCTTCGACGCATCCTTGCGGATCGTGGCGCTGATGACCGCGGCAATGGTGCACATCGCGGCGGCGCCGAACCAGGCGTATGTGTAGTGGCCGGTGGCGTCCCGGATCGCCCCCGCGGCCAGGGCCGCTGCGGCGGCACCCAGCTGGTGGGCGGCGAACACCCAGCCGAACACCACACTGCCGTCGGCGCCGAACACCTGGCGGCAGATGGCTGCGGTGGGCGGCACCGTGGCCACCCAGTCGAGCCCGTAGATCACCACGAACACAATCATGCTGGGCTGGACCGTGGCGCTCAGCAGCAGCGGGAGCACCAGCAGCCCGATGCCGCGGAACTGGTAATACACCGCCAGCAGGATCCTCGGGTTGAAGCGGTCGGTCAGCCAGCCGGAGGCAATGGTGCCCAGGATGTCGAAAATCCCGACGACGGCCAGCAGGCCCGCCGCGGTGGTTTCCGGCATGCCGTGATCGTGCGCGGAGGGAATGAAGTGCGTGCCGATGAGTCCGTTGGTGGTGGCACCGCAGATGGCGAAGCCGGCGGCGAGTGCCCAGAACGTGCGCACCTTGCTGGCCCTTTTGAGTACCTGAAGGGCGCGGACGGCGGCGTTGCCGGCGGGGCGGGCCGCCGGTGTGCCGGTCGCCGCTGCGCCGGCCGCCCCCGCAGGGGAGGCGGACTCCGGTGCTGCCTCAGGCGCCGGTGCCTCCGCGCCGTAGGGCAGCACCCCGGCGTCGGCCGGTGAGTTCTTCAGGAACTTCAGCACCAGCGGGACCACGGCCAGCGCACCCGCGGCGATCAGCAGGGAGGCCTGCCGCCAGCCGGGATCCTGCGCCAGCATGGCGATGAAGGGCAGGAAGACCAGCTGGCCGGCGGCGCTGCCGGCCGTCAGGATGCCGATGACCAGCCCGCGGCTCTTGGAAAACCAGGTGTTGGCGATGGTCGCCGCGAAGACCAGCGCCATGGAACCGGTGCCCAGTCCGATCAGCAGGCCCCACGTCAGCAGGATCTGCCATGACTGGTTGACCAGCACCGTCAGGGCACTGCCCGCGCCGATCAGCATGAGCGCGAAGGCGGTGACGGCGCGGATGCCAAACCGCTCCATGAGGGCGGCGGCAAAGGGGGCGGTGAGCCCGAACAGGACCAGGTTGATGCTGACAGCCGCGGAGAGCACTGTGGTGGACCAGCCGAACTCCTCTTGCAGCGGCACCATGAGGACGCCCGGCGCGGCCCTGAAGCCGGCCGCGCCCACGAGGGCCAGGAACGCCACGGCGGCCACGATCCAGGCCGGGTGCAGCCGGCGGCGCGGCGTCGCCGGCGGGATGCCAGGCCGCTCACTCGAACTCCGTGTCCGCTGGCTGCTGCTCATGCTGCTGTCCCCTTGTCTCCCGTGGCCTCTTCTGCGGTGGCCTTGGTTGCTCCGGCTGCCGTGCTTGCGGCGGTTGCCAGCTGCACCGGCTCGCCGGTCCGGGCCAGGCTGTGCCAGCTCGTGTTTTCCGCTGTGAGCCGCTCGCCGCATTCCGTGCAGGTGTCCGCCGAACTGGTCCGGCGGCCGCACGTCGAATGGATGACGTACATGTGGGCCTGATCCGACGGGGCAGGCAGATGCTTCTCCGCCCAGATGACGACGGCGTTGAGCACGGGCAGGGCGTCCTCGCCTGCAGCGGTGAGCACGTACTCCTGACGGGTGCGGCCGCCGTCGTCGTATGGCCTCTTGGTCAGCAGCCCGGCGTCGGTGAGGGCGGCAAGCCGCTTGGTGAGAACGGAGTCCGCCACCCTGAGCCGCTCCCGTATGGCGTCAAAGCGGCCGTTGCCGAAGAACACTTCGCGCAGGACGAGCATGCCCCAGGCGTCGCCGAGGATGTCGAGGCCGCGGGCCATGCTGCAGGTACGTTGAGACCAGTCGGAGCGGAGAGCCATGCTGCGACACTAGCTGACTTTCTTGAAGAAAGCTAGGCTGGAGCGAAGCGTCATCTCGGCGCGGAGAAGAGGGTCCTCGAAGGCCGGTAGGCCAAGGCCCAATACACCAGCAGGGCAATGCCGCAGAGCACGCCCAGGCTGGCTGCCATCAAAGGCCATTGGGTCGAAGGGTCCTTGCCCCACTCTTCGGCTCCGGCCATCATGGCAAGATCTTTGGGCGCCAGGAAGAACGCCACGGCGGATGCCGCCACGATGATCCAGCCGGCCAGCTGCATCTTCCCGCTCCGCGTGGGGACGCGGTGCATCGCGAACGCCATGGACGGCAGCGCCACGGCCATCCACACCCAGTGATGGGACCACGAAACCGGGCTGATCAGGAGCATCAGCACGGCCGTTGCGGACACTGCCACGAAGTTCTCGTCGACGGCGAGCGCCCACTTGATCACGAGCGCGGCCAGGGCCACCAGGGCAAGCGACAGAACGAGCCACAGCACGCTGGTGAGGCCGGAGTCCGGCATCCCGAAGTGAAGCAGCAGACCTTTGACGGACAGGTTGTCCACGTACCCGGGCCCGCCGATGCGGCCGGTGTCCGGCAGGATCCTTGTCCAGAAGGCGGCCGAGGCATGGGGCAGCGCCGCCCAGGCGAGCGCTATGGAGCCGAAGAATCCCGCTGCCATCCAGGCCAGGGCCTTGAAGTCGCGGCGGACCAGGAAGTAGAGGCCGAACGCCAAGGGGGTCAGCTTGATGCCAGCGGCGAGACCGATCAGCAGCCCGGCCGGCCACCTGATTTCGCCGGCCCGGGACTTCCCGTGCAGGGCAAAGTCGGTCAGGATCACGCCCATCAGGATGATGTTGATCTGTCCGAACACAAACGTGTCGCGCCATGGCCCCAGGAGCAGGATCGCCCCGGTCCCTGCCAGCGCAACCGTCCGGAAGCGCCAGTCCGCCGCTGCCTCGCGCCAGCGGCCCAGGCCGAAGTAGTGGCGGCTGAGCCAGGCGGACACCACGGCGGCTCCCCCGAGCGCTGCGCCGATGAAGAGCGCGCTGCTCTGGCCGAACGTCAGCGTCGCAAGGCCGGCAAAAAGCAGCGCGGCGAACGGCGGATAGGTAAACGGCAGCCCGTCACGGACTGCGTACAGTTCGCCGACTCCGCCCTCACCGG
>NZ_JBDGML010000115.1:0-11983 GCF_057655195.1 Arthrobacter sp. Soil_N43 | reverse complement strand
GCAAGTTCGGCAACATCCCGCTGGGCAAGGACGCCGAAAAGCCCGAGTTCCGCACCGTGTCCTGGGTGGCCATGATGTTTGCCGCCGGCATGGGCATCGGGCTCATGTTCTACGGCGTGGCCGAGCCGCTCTACCACTACGTCTCACCCCCGCCCGGAACCGTGGACGGACGCACCCCCGAAGCCATCCAGACCGCCATGGCAACGTCCATCTTCCACTGGACCCTGCACCCCTGGGCAATGTACGCCGTGGTGGGCATCGCCATGGCCTACGGCACCTACCGCCTCGGCCGTAAGCAGCTGATCTCCGCAGCCTTCACCTCGCTCTTCGGCATCAGGATGGTGGAGGGACCACTAGGAAAGTTCATCAACATCCTGGCCATCTTCGCCACGCTCTTCGGCACCGCCGCCTCCCTGGGCCTGGGTGCCCTGCAGATCGGCAGCGGCCTGACCTCCAACGGCTGGGCCGGGGAAATCGGCACTCCTGTGCTCGTGGTGATCGTCGCCATCCTGACCTCCTGTTTCGTTGCCTCGGCCGTCTCCGGCATCAGCCGCGGCATCCAGTGGCTCTCCAACATCAACATGGTGCTGGCCGTGGTCCTGGCGCTCATCGTCTTCGTCGCCGGCCCCACCATGTTTATCCTCAACCTGATTCCTTCCGCGGTGGGCGACTATGCCCGGGACCTGGCGGAAATGTCCTCCCGCACCGAAGCTGTGGGAGACGAGGCCCTGCGCACCTGGATGTCCGGCTGGACCATCTTCTACTGGGCCTGGTGGGTATCCTGGACGCCGTTCGTCGGCATGTTCATCGCCCGCATCAGCCGCGGCCGCACTATCCGCCAGTTCGTCACCGGCGTCCTGCTGGTGCCCAGCGTCGTCAGCGTGATCTGGTTCGGCATCTTCGGCGGTACTGCCTTCGGCATCCAGCAGGAGGCCGACAAGACGGAGAATCCGGCAGACGGACTCGCCAAAATGGTCGACGGCGCGCCCACCATTTCGTTCGACGGCGCCCTCTTCGACCTGGTCAAGAACCTGCACATGCCTGCCTGGGCCATCACCGCAGTGATCATACTGGCCATGGTGCTCGTGGCGATCTTCTTCATCACCGGCGCCGACTCGGCCTCGATCGTCATGGCCTCGCTGAGCTCCAACGGGTCCAACGAACCCCGGCGCGGTCTGGTGATCTTCTGGGGCCTGCTGACCGGCGGAGTCGCGGCCGTTATGCTCCTGGCCGGTGGCGATGAACCGTCAGAGGCGTTGTCCGGCCTGCAACGGATCACCATCGTTGCCGCCCTGCCGTTCGTGCTGGTCATGTTGCTGCTCTGCGTCGCCCTGGCGCGGGACCTGCGGCGCGATCCGCTGGCCCTACGTGCCCGGCTCGCCACCACCGTCGTCGAACGGGCCATCCGGACCGGCGTCGACCAGCACGGCGGCGTCCAGTTCGACCTTGTCACCAAGCATGAATGTGGCGAACGCTGTGCCGTCGACGCCCCCTGCCCCGGCGGTTCCAGCGCCGACACCCGCAACTAGGAGAAATTGTGACCACAACGCTTGAAGGCCGTCCCGCGGGTGCCGCAACGGCAATCACAGCCGAGGCCACCGGGGCGCGCTCCCTGGCCAAGATCCGCACGGCGGAGTTCGTCCTCACCCTGGCCTGCCCCGAACGGCCCGGCATCGTCCGGGCAGTCACCACGTTCCTGGCCGACCGCGGCTTCGACATCGTCGAGCACCAGCAGTTCGATGACCACGTCAGCGGGAAGCTGTACCTGCGCACCGCTTTCATCGGCAGCGGAACAGAATCCCGTGATCGGGCCCATCGGGATTTCGAGGGCGACGGACTCGACCAGCGTCAGCAGACCGCGGAAGGCCTCACGGCCGAGTTCGCGCCCACCGCCGCCGAGTTCGGCATGGATTTCGCCATCCACGACGGCCGGCCCCCGCGCCTGCTGGTCATGGTCTCCAAGTTCGGCCACTGCCTCAACGACCTGATCTTCCGCTGGCGGGCCGGCAGCCTCGGTGCGGAGATCGCCGTCGTGGTTTCCAACCACGAGGACCTGCGGGCCATGGCGGAAAACGCCGGACTGCCCTTCATCCACGTTCCGGTGACGCCCGAATCCAAGCCCGAGGCCGAGGCGCGGCTGCTGGACCTCGTCGCCGAGTACGACGCGGACCTGGTAGTCCTGGCGCGCTACATGCAGGTGCTCTCCAACAGCCTCTGCAATGAGCTGCGCGGCCGCGCCATCAACATCCACCACTCCTTCCTGCCCGGCTTCAAGGGCGCCAAGCCGTACCACCAGGCCTACGACCGGGGCGTGAAGCTGATCGGGGCCACGGCGCACTATGTGACCGCGGACCTCGATGAAGGGCCGATCATCGAACAGGAAGTCTTCCGGGTGGACCACAGCCTCGATCCGGACGCGTTGGTGACCGTGGGCCGGGACGCCGAATCGCAGGCCCTGTCCCGGGCCGTCAAGTGGCATTGCCAGCACCGTGTCCTGCTCAACAACACCCGCACCGTCGTATTCCGCTAACGCGAACCAGGAGAAACATTTTATGAGCGCATCACCACGCGTCGTGATCATCGGTGCCGGCATCGTCGGCACCAACCTTGCGGATGAACTCGCCAGCCGCGGATGGAACAACATCACGGTGGTCGAACAGGGGCCGCTGGAACTGGCCGGCGGCTCCACCTCGCACGCCCCCGGCCTCGTCTTCCAGACCAACCCGTCCAAGACCATGACGGAATTCGCCACGTACACGGTGAACAAGCTGCTCTCCCTCAGCGCCGACGGTGTGTCCTGCTTCAACCAGGTGGGCGGGCTGGAGCTGGCCACCACCGAGGCACGGCTGCAGGACCTCAAGCGCAAGCTCGGCTACGCCACGTCGTGGGGCGTCGAGGGCCGGATTATCGACGCCGACGAATGCGAGAAGAACTGGCCGTTGCTGAACAAGGGACAGTTCAAGGATGGGCGCCAGGTCCTTGGCGGCCTCCTCGTTCCCTCCGACGGGCTCGCCTCCGCAGCCCGGGCCGTCCAGCTGCTGATCAGCCGCGCCCGCGAAGCGGGAGTGACCTTCCTGGGCTCCACTGCCGTCACGGGCATCGAACAGGCTGGCGGCAAGGTCACCGGCGTCGAAACCTCCTCCGGCGTGATCCCTGCGGACATCGTGGTTTCCTGCGCCGGGTTCTGGGGCCGGGAGGTGGGCAAGCTGGTGGGCATGAAGGTACCGCTGCTGCCGCTCGCCCACCAGTACGTCAAGACCACCGCGCTGGCCGAACAGCAGGGCCTGAATGAGCTGCCGAACGGCGCCCGCCTGCCCATCCTGCGCTACCAGGACAAAGACCTTTACTTCCGCGAGCATGGGGACAGGATCGGAATCGGCAGCTACGCCCACCGCCCCCTGCCCGTCGACATGAACACGTTGCCGACCGTCGGTGCCGACGAGATGTCCGACCACCGCATGCCGTCCCGCCTCGACTTCACGCTCGAGGACTTCGCCCAGTCATGGGAGGACAGCCAGGACCTTTTGCCGGCCCTGCACCGGGCTCAGATCGAGGACGGTTTCAACGGCATCTTCTCCTTCACCCCCGACGGCGGCCCGCTCATGGGCGAGTCGCCCGACGTCGCGGGCTTCTTCGTGGCGGAGGCGGTCTGGGTCACGCACTCGGCCGGCGTCGCGAAGGCCATGGCCGAGCTGCTGGTCGAGGGCCAGTCCCGCACCGACCTGCACGGCTGCGAACTTGAACGGTTCGAAAAGGTCCAGACCAGCGACGAATACGTCAGCGAAACGTCCCAGCAGAACTTCGTTGAGATCTACGACATCCTGCACCCGCTGCAGCCCAAGGAATCCCCGCGGGACCTGCGGGTCAGCCCCTTCAACGTCCGGCAGAAGGAACTCGGCGCGTTCTTCCTGGAGTCCGCCGGCTGGGAGCGTCCGCACTGGTTCGAGGCCAACCGCGGCCTGCTCGACGAACTGCCGGCCGAGTGGCAGGCCCCGGAGCGTGAACCCTGGGCCGCGATGTACTCCTCCCCCATTTCTGCCGCCGAAGCGTGGAAGACACGCACCGCCGTCGGCCTTTACGACATGACGCCGCTGAAGCGGCTGGCGGTCACCGGCCCCGGCGCCCTGCCGCTGCTGCACCGCCTCAGCACGGGCAACATCGCCAAGAAGCCCGGCGCGGTAACGTACTGCCTGCTGCTGGCGGACGACGGCGGCATCCGCAGTGACGTGACCGTTGCCCGCATTGGGGAAGAGGATTTCCAGCTGGGCGTGAACAGCAACGTGGACTTCGACTACCTCCGGGTCGAGGCCAGGAAGCAGTCGGCCGCGGACCCGGCGCAGTGGGTGCACGTCTCCGACATCACCGGCAGCACCTGCTGCATCGGGCTGTGGGGGCCGCTGGCCCGTGAGGTGATCGGCAAGGTGAGCGCGGACGACCTCAGCAACGACGGCCTGAAGTACTTCCGCACCAAGGAAATCTCCGTAGGCGGCATCCCCGTCACGGCCATGCGGCTCTCCTACGTCGGCGAGCTCGGCTGGGAGCTCTACACCACCGCGGAATACGGGCTGAAGCTCTGGGACCTGCTGTTCGAGGCCGGGCGGGAACACGGCATCATCGCGGCCGGGCGCGGCGCGTTCAACAGCATGCGGCTGGAGAAGGGCTACCGGCTGTGGGGCACGGACATGACCTCCGAGCACCACCCGTACCAGTCGGGCCTCGGATTCTCGGTCGCCAAGGACAAGGTGGGCTTCGTCGGGGCCGAGGCCCTGGCAGCCCGCAAGGAGGAGACCCCCACCCGGGTGCTGCGGTGCCTGACTGTGGACGACGGAACCTCCATTGTGCTGGGCAAGGAACCCGTCTACGTGAACGGCGCGGCGGCGGGATACGTCACCAGCGCCGCCTATGGCTACTCCGTGCGCAAGCCGATCGCCTACGCCTGGCTGCCGGCCGCCGTTTCCGTGGGTGACTCCGTGGAAGTGGAGTACTTCGGCCGGCGCGTCGCAGCGACCGTCTCGGCAGAGCCGCTCTTCGACCCCGGCATGGAGCGCCTCCGCGGCTGACACCCTGCTCAACCGCAAAAGCCCGCCGGCTTGGGATTCCCCAAGCCGGCGGGCTTTTGTGCGCGAACGTACACTTCGGGCCCCGCGCGAACGTACACTTCGGGCCCCGTTTGAAGGGCACCTCCCTGGCCTGAGCCTGCCGCCGAAAATGTCAGACCCTCCCGCGATGATGGGTACATGGGGAGAGCAGCGGTGGCGAAGGCATATGCGGATATCAATGCCGCCGTTGCTGTGCTCAGTGCCGAACTCGACGGGAACGCCTTGGGGGACGCAACTGATGCCGATCCGCTGCAGGGCATGGCGGATGTTTGCCTGGATATCCCTGGCCGGGGTGGCCGGGGCGGAGCCGCGGTATGCCGCGTTGAAGGCCCGGGCTGTCGCGACGTTCGCTGACACGGCGGCGTCGGCCGCCCCTCCTGACGCGGCGACGATGCCGCGGGAGGCGTCGGTGGCCGCGGAGATCGCGTGTGTCCTGGCCATTGGGCCGCGTGCGGCGGGTGCGTTGCTGGCTGAGGCCCAGGAGCTCGCCACCAGGCTGCCGCTGACCCTGTCCGCGCTGCAGGCCGGTACGATGTCCTGGCAGCACGCCCGGGTGATGGTGGACGAGACGGCGAGCCTCGATCCTGATGGGGCCGCCGCATTGGAAGCGCATTTCCTGGATCCTGACGCGCCGAACCCGGCCCGTGGCTGCCCTGCCGGGGACATGCCCGCTTCCCGGTTCCGCCACAAAGCCCGCATCTGGCGAGAACGCCACCACACTGTGAGCATCGAGAAGCGCCACGCCAAATCCGTCCTGGACCGGCGGGTGGACTACACACCGGACAAGGACGGCATGGCGTGGATCTCGGCCTGCCTTCCTGCCGACCAGGCGTCTGCGATCTGGAACCGCATCACCGCGGTCGCCCGTGGGTTGCAAGGACCGGATGAGTTCCGGACCCTCACCCAGATCCGGACCGACGTCTATTCCGCGGCGCTCCTCGGCGGCGGGAACGGCCCCGGTATTGGCGACGATGGGGAAACGGGGAATCCCGGGCAAGTCCGCACGCCCCGGGCGGAGGTCCTGGTGACCGTCCCGGTTTTTTCCCTGCTCGGCGCCACCGATGAACCGGCGATGCTCGATGGCTACGGGCCGATTCCGGCGTCGATGGCCAGGGATCTGATCGCCAACGGCGCGGACTCCTTCTACCGTGTCCTGGTGGACCCGCGGGACGGGGCCCCGCTGGAGATCGGCCGGAAGAGCTACCGGCCCACGCAGGCGATGCGACGTTGGCTGCGGATGCGGGACGGCCGATGTTCCTTTCCGGGATGTTCAAACCAGTCCCTGGACAACGAAGCGGACCACCTCCTGGCCTGGCAGCAGGGCGGAACCACCGGAGTGTCGAATTTGAGCCAGCCCTGCCCCCGGCACCACCGGCTCAGGCACACCAGCGCCTGGAGACCCACATCGGCCACCAAGAACGAGCCACCAGGCTGGATATCGCCCAGCGGGCGCCACTACGCAAGCGAACACCAGGACTGGGAACCACCACGCTGGCCCAAAGACCTGGAACCGAAGGTGCCATCCAAGCTGACAGCAGCCGAGCACGGGCCATCCTCAGCTCCGCGTGACTTGTTCGGCGGCCCCCATGGTTGCCGCAGGCTGGAACGGGTACAACTGAGTCATGACGACTTCCCTGGTGCTCGGGCCCATGATGCGGTACGTGGATGAGACCTCAGCCAGCATCTGGGTGGAGACCCGGAGCGATTCCCGCGTCACCGTCCGGGCCGGCCACGGCATCTGGGAAGCCCGTACCTTCGCCGTGCACGGCCACCATTACGCACTCGTGGAGGCGGACGGCCTTGAGCCAGGATCAGTGCTGCCCTACACCGTGGAAATCGACGGAACACAGGTCTGGCCCGATCCGGCTTCGGTGTTTCCGCCGCCGGTGATCGCGACGCTGAGACCCGGCAAGCCGCTGCGCATGGCCTACGGCTCCTGCCGCACCAGTGTCCCGCACGACGAGTCCGGCAACAGGACGCACGGAGTCGACGCGCTCCGCGCCTACGCACTGGCGATGGCCTTCGGCCGCGGCACCGCCAGCGGCGGCACCGCCGGCGCTACAGAACTGCCGGACCTGGTGGCCTTCCTCGGCGACCAGGTGTACGCCGACCTCACCAGCGACCAGATGCAGGATTTCATCCGCGCCCGGCGGGACATCGAGGCACCGCCAGGGGAGGAACTGAAGGACTACGAGGAATACGCCCACCTCTACTATCTCGCCTGGTCCGACCCGGCGAACAGGTGGCTGCTTTCCACCCTGCCCAGCGCCATGATCTTCGACGACCACGATATCCGCGATGACTGGAACGCCTCGCTGACCTGGAGGAAGGGCGTGGAAGCCACCTCATGGTGGCATGGGCGGATTGTCGCGGGGCTGTCCTCCTACTGGGTCTACCAGCACCTGGGCAACCTCTCGCCGCAGGAGCGGGCAACCGATACCATCTGGCAGCTGATCGCCGGACACGGCGGCGAGGCTGAACTCGATCTCAGCGCGGAGCTGGACCGTTTCGCAGATCGCGCGGACCAGGACCCGGTCTCCTACCGGTGGAGCTTTTGCCGCGATTTCGGGGACACGAGGCTGATAGTCCTGGATTCCCGTGCCGCCCGGAAGCTGGCTCCAGACGACCGTGCCCTGCTTGACCACGAGGAGATGGCCTGGCTGGACGGCCGGATGCGCGGCGGCTTCCGCCATCTGCTGGTGGCGACGTCGCTGCCCTTCCTGCTGCCCATGGGCCTGCACCACGTCGAGTCGTGGAATGAGGCTATTTCCGAAGGCGCCTGGGGCAACTTGTTGTCCCGGGCCGGCGAAAAACTGCGCCAGGCGGTGGATCTCGAACACTGGGCTGCCTTCCAGAAGAGCTTTCAGCAGGTGGCTGACATGGCGGCCGAGGTCGCCGACGGCAAGCGCGGTCCGTCACCGGAGACCGTCACGTTCCTCTCCGGGGACGTGCACTTCTCCTACGTCGCGGAGGTGGAACGCTCCTCGGGCAGCCGCATCATGCAGGCAGTCTGTTCCCCGATCCGCAACCCCCTTCCCCGGCTGATGAGATACTTCGGGGCCATCATGTCCTACGGCCTGGCTTCACCGGTCGGTGCCCTGGTAGCCCGCTCGGCGCGTGTGCCGGACCCGCCGTTCCGCTGGAAACGCGTCAAGGGGCCATGGTTCAACAACAACCTGGCCAGCCTCGAAGTTGCTCCGGAAGGGCTGAGGCTGTGGTGGCAGACCGGCGTGGTGGACGGCGGCGACGAACTGCACCCGCGGCTCGAGACCGTGGCATCCCTCACCGTGGCTTCCCGGAGGGAAAACACCAGCCGACTCAGTGGGCGGGGTTTTGAGAGGCTCAACCACCGCCGCGCGGCACGAAGCTAGGCCGCCAGCCAAACACTGCCTTCGAGATACCGCACGCACGTGCCGGAGAGCAGGGTGCGCTCCCCTTCCACACGGCAGAGCACAGTCCCACCGCGTGCCGAGAGTTGGCGGGCGGCCAGGACCGCAGTGCCCAGCCTGCCGGCCCAGAGCGGTGCCAGCTGGGAGTGCGCCGAGCCGGTTACCGGGTCCTCATCGATGCCCGCCCGGGCACCAAAGAACCGTGAGACGAAGTCGTGGCCGGTTCCGTCCCCTGCAGCGGTGACGACGACGCCGCGAACCGGCAGCTTCGCGAGTGCCCCAAAATCCGGAGTCAGGGTGCGTACCGTTTCGGCATCCTTGACGACATGGATGAGGTCGGTTGCCAGGAAAGCCTCGAGTGCCGGAACCCCGAGGGCTTCCGTCACTGAGGGGTCCACGGCCACCGGTTCAGGGATCTCGGACGGGAAGTCCAGGATGAAGCCGTCGCCGTCGCGCTCTACAAAGAGCCAGCCGCTGCGGCTCCAGAACTGCAGCCGCTTGGCGTCCGGGTGGACGTCCGTGAAGAGGTACGACGCCGTGGCCAGGGTCGCGTGCCCGCAGAGGTCCACCTCAATGGCCGGTGTGAACCAGCGGAGGTGGTATGCGGGCTGCGAGGTGTCGAAGGGCCTGGCCTCGTCCGGGAGCGCGGCCACGATGAAGGCCGTCTCGGAGAGGTTGTTCTCCTCTGCGAGCTGCTGGAGGACGCCGTCGTCCAGCCAGCCCTCGAGGGGCATCACGGCTGCTGGATTCCCTTCGAAGGGCTTGGAGGCGAAGGCGTCGATCTGAATCAGGGGTATACGCATGCCCTTCACGGTAGCCGCAAACTGGACTGCAAAGTTAGAGCCAGTTTAAGAAAGTGGCCTGCCGGCGGCGATGCAAGCAGCGACGGCGGCACACCGTACTGACCGGTGTGCCGCCGTCGGGGTTCCCCAGGAAGCGTCAGGCGTGCGTGCCCGCCATTGCCGTTTCTTCGCGTTCCGCGAGGGGGCTGTGCGGCACGAACCGGACGAACATCGCCTTGAATCCGGGGGTGTTGGATTCGCGGGCGACGTTGTCCTTGTGGACCAGGGCGTTGGCCTCGGGGAAGTAGGCCGCGGCGCAGCCCTTCGCCGTCGGGTAGGCCACCAGCCGGAACTTGTCCGCCTGCCGGTCCTGGCCCCTGAACGTGCTCACGACGTCCACGAGGTCCCTGTCCTGGAAGCCGAGCTCGGCGAGGTCCTCGGGGTGCACCAGGATGACCCGGCGGCCCCCGGAGATTCCGCGGTAGCGGTCATCGAGGCCGTAGAACGTGGTGTTGTACTGGTCGTGGCTGCGGATGGTCTGCAGGACCAGGTGGCCGTCCGGCGGCGTCAGGTATTCCAGCGGGCTGACCGTGAACCGTCCGCGGCCAATGTCCGTTTTGAAGGACCGGGTGTCGCGCGGCGGGTTGGGCAGCACGAAGCCGTTCTTCGTCCGCACCCGGGCGTTGAAATCCTCGAATCCGGGAAGGACCCGCGTGATGTGGTCCCGGATCACGTCGTAGTCCTCCGCCATGGCCTTCCAGTCCACGGGGTGGCCGGGGCCGAAGGTCGCCTCGGCCATGCGGGCCACGATCACCGGTTCGGCGAGCAGGTGCTCGGACACCGGGGTCAGCCTGCCCTGCGTGGAGTGGACCACGGACATGGAGTCCTCCACGGACAGGAACTGGGCGCCCTTGGGGTGTTTGTCGTCCTTGTCGGTGCGCCCCAGGGTGGGGAGGATGAGCGAGGTGCGGCCGTGCACCACGTGAGACCGGTTGGGTTTGGTGGAGATGTGCACGGTCAGCCCGATCCGCTGCATCCCGGCTTCCAGCGTCTCGGTGTCGGAACAGGCCAGCGAGAAATTCCCGCCCATGGACACGAACACGTCCACCTCGTCGCGCTCGAACGCTTCCATCGACTCGACGGCGTCGAAGCCGTGGTGCCGCGGGGACTCGATCCCGAACTCCTTGTCGAGAGCCTCCAGGAGCCATTCCTTGGGCTTCTCCCAGATGCCCATGGTCCTGTCGCCCTGGACGTTGGAATGTCCGCGGACCGGGCAGGCGCCGGCACCGGGCTTGCCGAAGTTGCCCTGCAGCAGCAGGACATTGACCATTTCCTTGATGGTGTCCACCGAATGCGGCTGCTGCGTTACGCCCAGGGCCCAGCAGAAGATGGTGGCCTTGGACCGGATGAGCATCCCGGCCACGTCTTCGATCTGGGCCCGGGACAGGCCGGTGGCCTTCTCGGTCTCGGGCCAGTCGAGTTCCCGGCGCGCCTCGCGGTAGGCCTCGAAGCCGTCAGTCTGCGCTTCAACAAAGGAACGGTCGACGACGGTGCCCGGGTTCCGCTCTTCCTCCGCCAGCAGCAGGTGGCCCAGGGCCTGGAACAGCGCCAGGTCCCCGCCCACCTTGATCTGCAGGTATTCGTCGGCCAGCGGCGTGCCGCCGCCCACCACGCCGGAGACGGTCTGCGGGTCCCTGAAATTGAAGAGACCGGCTTCGGGCAGCGGGTTCACGGCCACCACCTTGCCGCCCTTGTCCTTGCACTCCTTCAGGGCCGAGAGCATGCGGGGGTGGTTGGTGCCCGGGTTCTGGCCGACGACGAAGATCAGCTCGGCGTCGTGGATGTCATCCAGCGACACGGTGCCCTTGCCGATGCCGATGGTAGGGTTCAGCGCCGAGCCGGAGGACTCGTGGCACATGTTCGAACAGTCCGGCAGATTGTTGGTACCGAGTGCCCGGGCGAACAGCTGGTACAGGAACGCCGTTTCGTTGGCCGTGCGGCCGGAGGTGTAGAAGACGCAGCGGTCCGGCGTGCTGGCCCTGATGTGCTCGCCGATCAGCTCGAACGCGTCCGCCCAGGAGATCGGCGAATAGTGCGTCTCGCCTTCCCGGATCACCACCGGCTCGCTGAGCCTGCCCTGGTTGCCCAGCCAGTACTCCGTCTTCTCCGACAGTTCCGCGATGGAATGCCGGGCCCAGAACTCGGCCCCGACCGTGCGGAGGGTGTTCTCCTCGGCCACTGCCTTGGCGCCGTTTTCGCAGAACTCGGCGGCCTTGCGCTTCTTGTCCGATTCCGGCCAGGCACAGCCCGGGCAGTCGAAGCCGCCGCGCTGGTTCAGGCGCAGCAGCGACTGGGCCGTGCGGGTGACACCGGCCTGCGCCACAGCGCGTTCCAGTGCCACCATCACGGCCTTGACGCCGGCAGCTTCCATTTTCGGCTTGCCGACGGCGAGGGCGTCCTCGTTGATGTCCGCAACGGGGGCGGGCTGTTTGCCGAACTTCATTGTTCCAACTTCCTTACCGGCTCACGCCGTGCTTTTGAACGCCCGGTAAGGCGCGCCGGCTTTGCTGGCGCGCCTTACCGGGTCCTGCTTGAACGGGAAATCCTGATCTACTGGTTGACCTTGGCGAGTGTTTCGCGTTCGGCGGCGATGGTGGTGTTGTCTCCGTGGCCGGTGCGGACGATGGTTTCGGGTGGGAGGGTCAGGAGGCGT